>CAZTWE010000148.1:0-1505 GCA_964617165.1 uncultured Ruminococcus sp. | reverse complement strand
AACACAAATTCAGCTATTTTGAAATCATTTCGGCTTCCGATTTTCTTCTTTCACTGTCCTCTGCAATCTCTGAAAACTTAATAGCTTTCGGCAGGTTCCACTGAAGCTTAGTTGCCAGCACTCTTATTACGACCACAGCGGATATCGAAACGATCTGAGCGACAATTCCCATAACCTCGTTCTGTGGGAAAAATACCACGACAAACAGATAGTAAAGAGTTGCACCGAGGAGTGCTGCAAGCGCGTATATCCTCTTTCTCAGAATAAACGGTATATCCCTGAGAATGAGATCTCTTATCATTCCACCGCCGACGGCAGACGTCATTCCAAGTATTACCGAAAGCACAAATCCTGCCTGCTCGCCCCGCGCGGCAAAGAAGTCAAGGCAGGTCTGCACACCGAGCACAGAAAATATACCTATTGCCAAAGCGTCTATGTAATTATTTACGGCAAGCACCAGCTTTTCCTTTTGAACGTACTGCCGCTTGAATATACGTGCAAGTATGAATACCAGAAGAGCGACGGCTATCGCGATAAAGAACTGATACGTAAGCTCCCTGAAAAATGCGGGCGGATTTCTTCCTATTGTAATATCGCGCATGATACCGCCTCCGAAGCAGGTCATGACTGCGAGAAATACAACACCGAAAAGATCGGTCTCCTTATCTATCGCAACGATAGCTCCCGCTATGGCAAAAGAAATGATACCTATGATCTCAATAACTAACAAAACAGTGTCAAACATACAGTGCCTCTCAGTTAATATTTATCAGCCGAGCAAATCGAGTAAAGCGGCAAGAGCTTTCGCTCTGTGGCTGATACGGTTCTTTTCCTCATCGGTTATCTCACCGACCGACACGCTGCAACCCTCAGGGCGGAATATCGGATCGTAGCCGAAGCCACCGGTGCCGTGGCGCTCGGTAAGTATCTCTCCATGCATATATCCCTCGGCTGTATGCTCGCTGCCATCGGGATACGCTATTACCATAGCACAGGTATAGTGCGCAGCTCTGTTTTTTTCATTTTTCAATCTTTCAAGCAAAAGGTCGTTGTTAGCCTCATCGTCCCCATGGCCACCGTTATCGCCTGCAAAGCGTGCGCTGTATATTCCCGGAGCACCTCCAAGAGCATCTACGCATATTCCGCTATCGTCTGCAAGCGAGGCTTCGCCTGAAATTGCTGCTATCTCATGCGCTTTTTTTCTTGCGTTTGCAATAAAACTGTCTCCGTCCTCTACCGTTTCATGATCTATGCCTGCTTCGGACATTGAAAGTATCTGTTCAAATTTATCGCCAAGCATTGCCTTTATCTCGCGTATTTTGTGCTTGTTATTTGACGCAATTATGAGTTTCATGTTCCTTTCTCCCATTGTATATTAAATCGGACAAAGGTATTATATATTACAAATCGAAAATTGTCAACCGCTTTTTGCATGCACAGAACTTTTTGTTTAATGCGTGAAATAAATTTAAAATAAAATTTAAAATAAAATTTACCATGAAATA
>CAZTWE010000147.1:0-1534 GCA_964617165.1 uncultured Ruminococcus sp. | reverse complement strand
AAGCCCTTCTTCTCCGGTTACAGACCTCAGTTCTACTTCAGAACAACTGACGTTACCGGTATCATCAACCTTCCTGAGGATGTTGAGATGTGCCGCCCCGGCGACAACGTTAACATGAACGTTGAGCTCATCACTCCTATCGCTTGCGAGAAGGGGCTCCGTTTTGCTATCCGTGAGGGTGGTAGAACCGTTGGTTCGGGCGTTGTTGGTGACATCATCGCTTAAGTTTAGCTTGATTAAGCTTTGGCTATTCGGCTGATTTTGACCCTATAGCTTGTATCCCGACCTCATTTAATGGGGTCGGGATATTTAAATATTAATAACCGAATTCGTTCTTGCCTGCTTTGAAGTTAGCACGAATGATATACCATGCATAATTTAATAGTAATAGTAAATTATCTTTGAGGTTTGGTGTAATTCCATACCGGCAGTATAGTCTGCAAAGAAGCGGATCTCACAGCACCGATACGTCTTTATAAAATCGGCAATTACAGCTCCGTTTCCCGAAAAGGTGAAATTCCTTTACCGACGGTACAGTCCGGATGTGAAAAGAGTAATTATACACGGGTGCAGTGCTCGTATATGAGCATGGTAGCCCTTTGTATATTCTTTAGCCTCACAGAATTTCTGTGAGCTTTTTTGTTGTCTTGAACCCCAATGATAAGATAAGAAAGGATATACATACCATGAATGAAAAACGCGCCTATACGGTCAAGCAAATAACGGGCATTGGAGTTTTTTCCGCACTCGCCTTTATCACGACTCTTATATGCAAGCTCATACCGAACGTAGCAGGCTTTCTGTCGATTGATGCCAAGGATGCGATAATTGCAATAGCCTCGTTCGTTTACGGTCCCATTGCAGCTCCCATAATATCGTTAGTAGTTGCACTTATAGAGTTTATAACAATAAGTGAGACGGGCTTCTGGGGGCTTATAATGAACTTTTCATCATCAGCGGTATTTTCGCTGACCGCATCTACTATATACAGATATAGGAAAACGTTTAATGGAGCGGTATTAGGCTTCGCTGTCGCAACCGTGCTTACAACTGCCGTGATGATAACTCTCAACCCGTTTATTATACCACTGTATTCCGGTGTATCGCGCGAGGTGGTAGTAGCTATGATACCAAAGCTTCTGTTACCGTTTAATTTTGCAAAAACTCTTATGAACAGCGCAGTTTCGATACTGCTTTATAAGCCTATAATAAATGCAATGCGTGCAGCGCATCTTGTAAAAGGAAGCGAGCATAAAACTTCATTTAACAAAACGTCTGCCATTACTATTGCGGTTGGCACAGGTGCATTGATTGCGGCTATGGTGATACTCGCGATAATATGGTGAAAAACAAAGATAGTAATGGTAAAATGCGCTGAAAAATATAACAAAATCAATCATACAAAGCCTTTGGAGCAAGTTCGGCGCATGCTTAAAAAGGTTGAAAATTATTAAAGGGGTTGTCTCACTAAGAATTTATGAAAATCAGAGAAAAAATGAGAAAAATGAAGTAAAAAACATGCGGTTAGCAAATT
>CAZTWE010000146.1:0-1640 GCA_964617165.1 uncultured Ruminococcus sp. | reverse complement strand
AGAGCAGCTGGCACTCGTCAATGACAAGGAGGATCGCGCCCTCGTCCTTCGCACCGGGCCTGCGTCCATTAAAATATCTCCGGGAGTAATCCATGAGAAATTGGGGCGTCAACTGATCATTGGGGCAGTATGTATAGTTCGCCCGCTTATACTTGTGCAAATCACACTCAAAATTCCCGATTATAGGCTCCCCCAGCTGAGAGCGGGTGATAATATCCCGGGCATTATGCAGGCTCTTACCAGAGCCGGGCGTACCGCTATAAAGTCGAATCATCTCAATCTCCTATCACTTTCAACCACCGCATTACGATGGAATACAAATAAAACGCTGCAATCGCAAGGAGCCATGCAGTCATAACCTTTAAACATGCCCCAACCGGGAAAAACCAGTTGAGCCAACTTAGGTATTGCAACTCGCCTACCTGTTCAATCCACTCCGCAAACGGCGATGTCGGCAGTACGGATTGCAACCCGTCAATCAAAGAGAACAAAATATCTTGCATAGAATTACCCCCGAAGGAACTTTTCACGAGTTACAAAGGCAAGACCTACAATAAAGCTTATCAATTCAAGAGTTCGTAGCAATGTTGCCACATCATCCCAGGCGGAAAGGTCGATAACACAATGCCACCCGTCTTCCATCTCTGGCAATGGGATATCAAATTCAAGCCGTGGAGCTTCCGCCTCTGCCAGGAACAGCTCAAAGAAATGGTATATATCCCAGGGAATACAGAAGGGGAAAAACGACGTCAATTCCACAGCATAGGCGCTCAGATCGGCGTCAAAGGTAAAGAAATCAGTAATGGCCGCAGTGGCGGCGGAGATCTTGTCCCCGATCCATTCAAACGGCGTCCAAAGGGCATCAACCAGAGCGTCAAGGAAAGAGCCGACGGTAGTATCTGCAAAGGTTCCGGTATACGTTTCAGAAGCCGACGGCACGTCAGTATCGGTATCAGTATCTATACTTGCATCCGCCTGGATCAGTTCCATATACTGCTCATAGGTCATGGTCTGGTCCTGGAGCTGCGTGGCCACGTTGTTAAGGGCGTCAACAATGTCAGTCTGACCCTGGAAGATCTGGGCGTAGTTGATATACGGGAGCTCATACGCATCCTCATCAAAAGTGCCGTCCTCAACCTGAGAGGGGATGTCACCCACATAAGTGGAGGGTTCCACGGTAGTGGTTTGAGTACCAGCATAGGTAGGCTCAGAATACGGAAATACGATATTGCCGTCAGCATCCAAAACATAACTACTTGCCCAAATTAACTGACAGTTTCTCTCAAAATTTGAAAAGGACAAAGCAGCGGAACTATTGTACTTAGAACTACTCAAAGTCCATCCACCGTCATACTTGTATATCTTCCAACTAACAATGTTAGGTGTACTGAGACCATCGGAATAATATGTAGCTTTTTGGGATGTAACCACCAGATAAAACGCCCCAGAGGGTTCTTGGTAAATGTACTCATAAAAATATGGCGAAGTCATAAAACCAGATACATCAGGAAATAAATAGCCATTATAAAAATAAAAGCCATCAGCAGCTACCGTTTCCTCTTTGACTTCGACGGCGGCGTCTCCGGTAATCAAACCTTGTGCCCAATCGACAAGCCCGGCGAGGATAGCCGTGGGAAGGT
>CAZTWE010000145.1:0-1655 GCA_964617165.1 uncultured Ruminococcus sp. | reverse complement strand
TCATACTAAATGCAACCCCTCGTGCTACTGTTGCATTTACTTTGAGAATTTACGAGTCAGCGTAAAAGTCAGCGTAAAAAACGGAAAAACGGAAGTCACGGAAAGTCAGCGTCAGCGTAAAAATATCAATAAAATGTATATAACCTATTGACAATAAAAATGTTTTGTTTTAAAATTATAAAGATTGAAATAAGAAGGAAGGGAAAAAGATGATCAAAAAACTGCTTGGTTGTGTGCGTGAATACAAAGCCATAACCATTTTGACGATCTGCCTTATGGTTGCTGAGTCTGCGATAGAAACGTCTATACCGTTCATCACCGCAAATCTTGTGAACAAGCTTGACGCAGGCGCAGAGCTCTCCGAGGTAATCGGCACAGGTGTATTGCTCGTTGTAATGGCAATGCTTTCGCTTGTATGCGGAGGGCTTGCGGGTGTAACGAGTGCAAAGGCATCTGCCGGCTTTGCCAAAAACCTCAGGGGCGATATTTTCAATAAAATACAGACTTATTCTTTTGAGAACATAGATAAATTCTCTTCGACATCATTGGTTACAAGAGTTACGACAGACGTAGCAAATGCCCAGCTATCCTTTATGATGATAATAAGAACTGCGATACGCAGCCCCCTTATGCTCATTTTTGCGGTCATAATGGCATCATTCATGGGAGGAGCCATGGCGGCAACCTTCATCGTTATCATTCCGGTTCTTGCGGTAGGACTTATAACGGTGGCAAGATTTGCTTTACCGTCATTCCGCCGTATTTTCAAAAAATACGATAAGCTTAATGAATCGGTTGAGGAAAACGTAAGAGGCGCAAGAGTAGTCAAAGGCTTCTCGCACGAGGAATACGAAAAGGAAAAGTTCGGCAAGGCATCAAACACAATAAAGGATGACTTTACGAAAGCCGAGCGTATAGTAGCCCTCAATACGCCCCTCATGCAGATATGCCTTTATTTCAACATGATATTCGTTCTTTTTGTGGGAACGCGTGTTGCGGTACAAAGTCAGGGAACGGTTATAAACGTCGGTCAGATATCTGCAATGCTCACGTACGGCATGCAGGTGCTTATGTCGCTTATGATGCTGTCTATGATATACGTCATAGTAACCATGTCCACCGAATCCTTCAAGCGTATTTACGAGGTACTTTCGGAAGAGCCTGCAATGGATACCAACGATAGCTCCGAGCTTGAGGTTGCGGACGGCTCCGTTGACTTTGAGGGTGTAAGCTTCAAGTATTCGCAGAAAGCCAATAAGTATACCCTTGCTGATATCAACGTTCATATCCCATCGGGCTCAACAGTAGGTATAATAGGCGGAACAGGCTCGGGAAAATCTACCTTCGTAAGCCTTATTCCGCGCCTTTACGATGCGACCGTGGGAACAGTCAAGGTTGGTGGCAGAGACGTTAAGGATTATAGCATAGACCGTCTGCGCTCCGCAGTGTCTATGGTGCTTCAAAAAAATCTGCTCTTTGCCGGAACCATCAAGGAAAATCTCAAATGGGGCAATGAAAACGCTACTGACGAAGAAATAATCGAGGCATGTAAGCTTGCCGAGGCTCACAATTTCGTATCCGCGTTTCCCGATGGGTACGATACATGGATAGAGCAGGGCGGTACCAACGTTTCGGGCGGTCAGAAGCAGAGGCTT
>CAZTWE010000144.1:0-1698 GCA_964617165.1 uncultured Ruminococcus sp. | reverse complement strand
GTTCGAGCATACTAAAGAACAATTCGGCACATTTTATTTTTGCTTCTTCTGTGCCACGCAACTCCGTCTTGTTTTCTACGTCCTTTGTTTCAACGATAACATTGAGTTCCTTTTCTCCCGAAGTACGAGTCACAACATACATAAAGTCAGGGCTGTATGTTCCACCCGTAATGGTAGGAATAGCGATGCTACTTCTCGGAATTTTGCCATAAACTGTTACAGACTCAATATCCGAGGTGATGTTTTGCTTTTCCAAAGGAGAATCGTAAGCATAGGTGTCATACAGGTATTTATCACTTGGCGTACCTGCGACAATTTTTGTGCCTATACGACCTTGTGCAATTTCATCTCTCGGAGTGCCATCCGCATAGGTAAGTGCCGTTTCTCTTGTGGCGATAGGACTCTTTTTATAATGGAAATATCCTTGTAAATGTGCAATTTTCCAATCATAAAACTCTTTGCAGAATACGGCAACGGTGCTTTCATTGATATAGTCGCTATTGATATTTCCGTGTTTCTTTGCGTATTTACACATAGCCTTGTGCATAACTGCAAGAGGAATATTTGTGGCGTGCATAATTCGCTTTAAGAACACATTGTAAGCGATAGGACGGGAAATGGTATATTGAACGCCAACGCCCGCCTCGGTGGACATTTGTGAGCCATCACTACGGACAATATCTCGTTCACTACTCAAAACGACTCCATTAAAAATGCCCGGTTTTTCAAGTATTTCTAAAATAGCCGTATCAAGCGCATCGTTAAGCTCCGTATCATAATAGAGCAAATATCTTTGGTTAATTTTTTCCCAAAGCTCTTTAATTTCATTGAAAACGCCTTTTCTGATCTTAATCGGTTTGCTTTCTGTCTTGTTTCTATCTTTGATTTTTCCGACAGCAAGACCTGCGACAAAATCAGGGTACTCATCAAGGAACTGTTCACGTGTTTCAGGATTGATATTATATCGTCTATCAATATACTTTTTCGCACGTAAATCATCGTATAAGTCATCAGGATCGACACCGAGTTTTTTCGCAACTCTCTGCAAATCTTCTTCGCTGATTGTGGCAGCTTGAGGTATTTCGCCATTAATTTGGCTAACAAGTTGCGTTGCAAAATCAGCCTCGGTAAAATCGACAATATAGTTAAGCGTAAATTCTTCGGTAGCTATACGGTTTCCGTTTTCATCAACGGGCAAACGCAAACCACGACCAACCTCTTGAAGTTTACTGATATCGCTTCCACTTGAGCGCAATTTAGCGATAGTAAATACGTTAGGGTTGTCCCATCCTTCTTTCAAAGTCCACTTTGAGAACAGAAACCGCAATGTATTATAACTACCGTCGGGATTTTTGAAAGCTAACAGTTTCTTCTTGCCGTGAAGAATGGTATCTACTTGTTGAGCAATTTCTTCATCGCTATCATTATTATCTTGTGCAAAATATCCGGCATGACAAGCTGAAATATCAGCAAGACTTGCTTCCAAATATTCACGATAAATTGACTCGTGTTCATCCAAAACAGCAATAGTCTTTTCAATAGCTTCTTTAAGCAACCGCTCAAATGCTTCTAATACATAGGGCTTTTTGCCTTCATCGTTAGCGCGATAAGAGGTAATATCATCAATGAAAAAGAGCGCAAGCGTTTTGATTTTGAAAGTTCTGTTAAAATTCTCTCGCTCGGTTTCAAAATGGCGTT
>CAZTWE010000143.1:0-1738 GCA_964617165.1 uncultured Ruminococcus sp. | reverse complement strand
AGACAGTACGCATATTGGATTTAAGATCATATTGTAAAAGAAGAACAGGAAGGTGAATATATGGGACCCGGAGGACATATGGGGCCACCCCCGAATGAGGCAAACGAAAAATTAAAGGAACCGCTTCCCAAAAACATAAGGGAAGCTCCTGACTATTTGAAAAGAGTGTTTCGTAGCTTCTTTTCAAGATTGATATACGTAATAAAATTGGTTTGGGAAGCCAAAAGATCCTTGCTGATCATGATGATTTTTATGGCGGCATTTAACGGTGTTTCTCCCGTATTTTCTGCCTATATATCCGCAAATCTATTGAATAGGGTAGCAGATGTGCTTTCGCTTGATTCTCCCGAATTCGGAACGATTTGTTCGGTTCTGCTCCCCGCCATGCTGCTGCAGTTTGGGTATATGTTTTTTGTAAGCTTGATCAACAGCATCAGCAATATGATAACACGTATCTCAAGCGAAGTCGTAACGAACCACGTAAAATGTAAAATCATGAATAAAGCAAAAGAGATCGATATTGCATCATTTGATATGCCCGATTTCTACGAGAAGTTTGAAAACGCCAATCGTGAAGCAGGTTCACGTCCGATCGAGGTAATCCGATCAACGTTTAACATCATAAGCACTTTGATCTCCGCTGTCAGCTTTATTGTCATTTTGGCGGCAATCGCTTGGTTTGCGCCGATCGTTGTAATATTGCTCTCGTTGCCGAGCGCGATCATTACCTTTTGGTATCGAAAAAAGAATTTTCGTTATATGCGCCACCATTCCAAAGAGCGCAGGCAAATGTCGTATTATTCCGATATGCTTGTTAATAAGGATGTGGTCAAGGAGCTTCGCCTTTTCGGCTTGTCGGATACCTTCATAGTCAATTATAATAAGGTGTTCAATCGCTATTTTTCAGGCATTAAAAATTTGATTGTTCGAGAAAACATCTGGAACATTATCATCTCCTTAATAACTACGGCTGTAAATTGTGCATTGTTTTTCTTTATAGCATACACGGTAACGATCGGCAGTGGTCAGATCGGTGATTATTCGCTTTACACAGGTGCGCTGACATCCATTGCAGTTTGTGTTGCCACGCTTGTGACCACCACTTCAAGCATCTATGAAGGAACGCTTTTCGTCGATAATATGATCGTCTTTATGAATGAAAAACGACATATTGTTCCCACGTTGCCACAAGCAAGATCTGTGGAGCGACATATAGGTCATACCATTGAATTTAAGAACGTGTCATTTCGCTATCCGGGCACAAGCCGTGATGTTCTAAAAAATATAAGCTTCGAAGTGAATGCCGGCGATACAGTCGTTTTGGTTGGATTAAACGGCGCAGGAAAAACAACGCTGTTGAAGCTCTTAACTCGCTTATATGATCCTACCGACGGATGCATCCTGCTTGACGGAAAAGACATAAGAGAATATAATACCGATGAGCTGTATGCTATGTTTGGCGCGATTTTTCAGGACTTTGGAAAGTATGCATTTACGGTTAATGAAAATATATATTTTGGAGAGATAACAAAGCCTGTTGACTGTGATGCTGTTAAGGCGGCAGCTCATGCAAGCTCGGCTGAAGAATTCATTTCGCATCTGCCAAAAGGCTATGAAACTCCCTTGATGCGAGTGTTTGAACAAGACGGAATAGAGCCTTCGGTTGGACAATGGCAAAAGCTTGCTATTGCAAGAGCGTTTTATTCCGATTCGGATGTACTTATTCTTGATGAGCCAA
>CAZTWE010000142.1:0-1822 GCA_964617165.1 uncultured Ruminococcus sp. | reverse complement strand
AAATGATATTCGACTTTGCCTTTTTGCCTGAAAATTTTGATGCGCAACACTGCCCGACACATTTCATTTGTGAAAAGGCAAACCTCCTTATAACACGAAAGGCTTGACAATATAAAATTACGACCTTGTAGAAGAAATTCTACGAGGTCGTTTTTATGCCGAGCACCTGCCTTGACACGAAGGCATTAACATGGAAAGATATTCACGTTGCCACTCACATCTGTATGATCAGATATAAAAAAGCAATGGCGAGGCAGAAATTTCTTTCTACCCCGCCAATTTTGTTTTCGCCCTCGCTAAATGCGACAGCCCCGTATGCGTTAATGGAATTGTGTGATTTGGAGCGATTGATCAAAGAGCCTCGATGAAATCTCCGAGCACCTTTGCAAGAACAGCGTGACCGTCATCGTTGAAATGCAGACCGTCAGTTGTATATTTTATTTTGTCCTCTTCGTTGTTGGGGTCTATTGGAAGCTTTTCAAACAGGTCGAGTACGGGAATTCCAAGCTCCTCGCCGCGAGCTTTGATCACCTCAACGTAAGCCGCAAGAGGCTGAGCATCGGATTTCTTTACGGCTCTCGGTGATGGGAGCTTATCGCTGTGTCCGCAAAAGTGCATATGCGCGGGAGTCATGAATATGATCGTCTTGCCACGATAATTCTCCTTTAGAAATTTCATAAGAAAATATACCGCTCCGCAGAAGGTAGCGGGAGTTTTGTCTTCCATCTTTCCAAAATATGCGTCACCGTGTATGTAGTCGTTAACACCGCCGTAAACAACGATAACGTCGGCAGTTTTGTTGAGATTATATGCTCTTCCACAGAAGCAGAGGTCATATCTCGGGTTTTCGCTGGGTACCATTTGATGCGCGAGTCTGGTACCGCCTATTCCGTAGTTGTAGTGAGCCGCAAGCTCAAAGCGCTCATGGATGCGGCTGTCATATCGGCAAGCCGCAACGTTCTTGACTCCGCAGCCCTCGGTTATGCTATCACCCAAAAAATCAATTACTTTACCTTTAAGTTCCATGTCTTCTCCTTATATAAAGTCTTATACACCTATGTTTTCTTCCGTGTAATTCTCGGGAATGAATTTTTTCTTAGCCACGTCGGGAAGTTCAATGCCGAGCTGGTCACATATAACCGATAAAACCTTGTTTCCAAGCACGGCTCTGCCCTCGGGCGTATTAAAATGAGTCATATCCGAGCAGCACGCCTCGGGGATATCACGTGTTATGGCATAAAGGTCGTTTATAACAGTCCCCGAGCCTTGAAGTGCCTTTATTGCCGCATCGTTGAAACGTTCTATATCCGAATTTAGTCTTCTGAAATTCGGATTTGGATATCCCTCCTCACGCACTGCCGTTGAGGTAGCAAAAACTACTTTTGCCATCGGGAATACTCTATGTATTCTTCTTGTAATGCGTGCAATCGCCTCCGAATAATATTCTATTGAGGTAAGCGGCCCTTCCATATCCATATCTACAACGTCCCACAGACCTGCGTTCCAGTGAACGAGGTCTATATCGGATGGCCATTCTCCGTTCTTCTTCCAATCATAAAGATAACGAAGCACGTATTCGGCAAATCTGCAATTCTCAGAGGGGTAATATACCGCACAAGAGCCTTCAAGCGCATCCTTTACGTATTTGTCATAGCCCATTCTTATTGAATCACCGATAAGAACAACCTTTTTCATAATAATTTCCACTCACTCAATCAATCAAGATAATCTTTTCTGTAATCAAATCCGAATAATGCTGCGAGGTCTTTTAGCTCGCTATCCTTGATTTCGTTCTTTCTGTTCTGTCCTGCGGTGAGCATAT
>CAZTWE010000141.1:0-1823 GCA_964617165.1 uncultured Ruminococcus sp. | reverse complement strand
CCGAAAAGGAAAAAAAGCACTACTTTGAAGTGCAACTGGACGGAATTGCATTGAAAGAGGCGCTAATGAATTATGATATTGTTAGCAGTTATTTAAAGCAAAATGCTCCGTTGCCTTTTGATCCCAAATTTAGATGGGGAGAAGAGATTAATAAGAAGTTTGCTATTGAAGGATACACTATCCCTAGCTATAATCTTTTCTTGATTTGGAATGATCAAAAAGAGCAATTGTTCAAGCCATATGCTGATGAGATTGTTTCCGATAGAATTAAAAAGTTATCGGATAATATTAGAGATATTCAGGTCAAACCATTGAAAGTATCGGAAGATGTATTGGCTATTGTTTGGTATGCAAATACTAATTTTTATGGTACAATAGTCGATTCTAATATTAAGGGCATCAGAATTAGGCAAGGTAATATCCTTATCGGTGATAAAACAACGTGCACTCAATTTTTTAAAGAGGATAGATTTAATGGCTGGGTAATAGGTGAAGTCTATGTGTTGGACAGACGCTTTATTGCTAACTCAAGGCGCGACAATTTTGAAAAAAACGAATTTTATTTTCAATTGGTCGAATGTATGAAAGAAATCTCTTTGGAAATAACAAAAGAGATTAGAAGACTATCTTACGGAAGAAGTTTAAGCACGGAAAAGAAAGCGATTCTTGAAAAAGATATTATCGAAGATGTCAATGACCTTTACATTGAAGATATGGAATTTGCCGCGGATGTCGACGAACTAAGCTTGATGGAAGAGGGGGATTCCAGATTTGAGGCGGAAAGCGATTATTTTAGTAAATTGAGTCTTCTTTTAGGCAAGAAGAATGCACAAACAAAGTATTCCGCTCTAAACATCAATGATAATTTAACCATGGAACAGAGAAAGGTATTGGAAAGAGTTTTCGATTTGATCTATGCGGAGTATTCTGAAGAAGATGCTGCGAGAATATCTAATTTAATTGCAAACAAGTTTTAGTTAAAGAAAGCAACAAGCATGAACAAAAACTATGAAAAAGAAGCTCGCGAACGCTGGGGAGATACCTCGGCGTATCGCGAACACGAACAGAAAACAAAGAACTACACAAAAGAGAAGTGGACTGAAGCGAACGAAGGTTTGATGTCGATTTTTGCCGAGTTCGCTGCGTGCAAGGATAGCGGTGCGAGTGCCGATTCTGCCGAGGCTCAGGCGCTTGTTGCTAAGCTTATGGCACACATCACCGCAAACTACTACGCCTGCACAGACGAGATTCTCGCAGGTTTTGGCAAGATGTATGTCGCTGACGAGAGGTTCAAAAAGAATATCGACAAGTATGGAGAGGGAACAGCCGAGTTCGCAACTGATGCGATTGAGATTTATTGCCGAAAATGAGCACAAACAAAATCAATCTCTTTCTTGAGAATGCTCGGCTTCTGTCGGACAAGTTTAATATTGTTCCTCTGCTGTACGGCTCGCTCGGCTTGGAGTATCTGACAGGAGATGCTCTCGGTGCGGACGATATTGACATACTTGTTCCGCGAGTATTTGTCACCGAGCTATGGTATGAATTCAAGATGCTCTTAGTAGCTCAAGGATACGTTCTTGCAGATGAGCATGAGCATACATTTGTGCGTGGCGGCGTGGCGTATTCCTATGCCGATATCGAGGATCTCGAACCCTTTGCAGGCATTAACACAGAAGATATAGAGATGTACGAAGCAGACGGTGTTCGCTTCCTGTTATTGTCACTCGAGCAGTATCTTGCTGTGTATAGACAATCGAGCAAAGACGGCTACCGTGTGAACGTACGGCAGAAAAAGGATGCCGATAAAATCAGATTTATTG
>CAZTWE010000140.1:0-1853 GCA_964617165.1 uncultured Ruminococcus sp. | reverse complement strand
TGCTGGACTTTCTCCCTCTTCTGTGGTATGTTGTGTGTTACCCAACAGAAAGGAGTATTAAATTGATCGACAGAAGAACAAAAAATGCGGAGATATTCCGCGACACGGAACGGCGGTACACGACCGATCAGGCGTTGGTACAAGCTGTTCGACAATCAACCGAAGCGCAGGTGTTCATCTCGGAGAAATCAACCGTAGATGTGCCTGCATCAAGCAAAATCGAAAATGCGAAGGTGATCGTTAGCGGAAAGCGTTCGCTCGAAGCAGCCGAGAGTTATGCCAAGCAAGGCAAGAAGGTGTGCGTGCTGAACTTCGCCTCTGCCACCAATCCCGGCGGTGGCGTTGTGAACGGCTCGTCGGCACAAGAGGAATGCATCTGCAGATGCACTACTCTCTATCCTTGCCTCAACACGGATCAAATGTGGAATGTGTTCTACAGACCGCATCGCAAGACGGCGAATCCCTTGTATAACAACGATTGCATCTACACGCCGAGTGTGTGCGTATTCAAGAGTGATACGAATTTTCCCGAACCACTTTCAAAAGAAGATTGGTGGAGTGTGAACATTCTGACCTGTGCGGCACCCAACCTTCGGGAACGTCCAAACAACATGATGAATCCGCACTCAGGCAACATAGCGGCAAAGATTACACCTTCGGAACTTGAAAAGCTATTGACAGCGAGAATTCGTCGGATATTCGAAATCGCGGTTGCCAACGAAAATGAGGTGTTAATCCTTGGAGCATTCGGGTGCGGAGCTTTCAGAAATCCGCCCGAAATCGTGGCAAAGGTGTTCAACAAAGTGATGCAGGACTACCTCTGCTACTTCGATACGATTGAGTATGCGGTGTATCACACCGAGCGCGAGGTAGCGAATTATGAAGCCTTTTATAAGGAGATGTAAAAATGGCAAAAGTTGAACGAGATCTTTTTGAATATGAGAGTATAGTAATGGATGCTCTTATATCAATGGGATATCCTAAAGAAAGCATTGTTTTAGAAGGGCAAATAGATGCTCGTAGATTTGTGGATATCATTATTAACGACTTAGACACTGGGTTGCCGTTAATGATGATCGAAATTAAATCATGCGGAGAACGAACCCAAACGGCAGTCAGGAAAATAGCTTTCGACAGTTTAAAAAGATATTACGAAAAAACTACTACTCCGGTAAAAGCTGTTGCTGCCATATTAGACAGACAAAAAGTGGAGCTGGAATTTATTGACTTCACCGAAGCTGTCAAAGAAAATGATTATGATCGAGCTATATGCAAGTATAAGCTCCCACCATATGAAATACTTAAAATTGGTGCTCGACAAAAAGTCATTAATCACGAGCGAGAGAAGCAAAAGCAAAGATTCAATGTATTGAAGATACTTTGTTGGGGCGTTTTTCCCATCGCATGTTTAACCTTGATCTTGTTAGATGCATTTGGAATCTATACTCTCTCAACATTAAGATTAATAACTGTTGGCGCCGGTGCTATTGCCACATTAATTCCATGCTTCAAAGAGATCAAGATTGGTGAAATCTCATTAAAGCATCAGATAGAAAAGCAAAAAGAAGAAAACGAAGAATAAAAACATTCGATTTTTTCAAAATAATGCTGGACTTATGCTCTCTTCTGTGGTATTGTGTTGTGCTAACAGGAGGTGCAGTCTATGGAAAGCATTATAAAAGAGCTATGGCACGGCAACATTATACCGCAAGAGGACAGTCGGACGAACTCAAAGGAGATGAAAGAGCTGCTTGGGTACATGTCAAGGCATCACGAGGATTTGGAAAAGAGTTTCACGGACGAACAGAAGGAGATCTTCGAAAAGTTTCATGACTGTTGGAGCGAATACGCAA
>CAZTWE010000139.1:0-1879 GCA_964617165.1 uncultured Ruminococcus sp. | reverse complement strand
TTCGATAACTAAACAAAACGGGTATGGTGCATTGCTTCGGCTTTGTACCATACCCGTTCTAATTACCAATCATCGTCCTCGTCTTCTCGGTGACGTCTTTCTTCTTCCTCTTCTTCCTCGCGCTCCCGACGATATTCACTATCATCCCAGTTATATACGTATTCACCGCGATCAATGCTAAATCCATCTTTATCTATGTATTCATATTCGCCTGAATCATAGTTGTAACACCATTTGGTCATAGTCGGATTTCCTCCAAGTGCTCTCTCATTTCTTTAATTGCGTTATAAGATTCATTCAACTCTTCAATCAAGTGCTTTATAATGGGATCTTTTGATGATCTTGTAACATGAGCAATATTTGTGATAATGCCATCGGGAGTGGATTTTGTTATTAGCGAGGTATAAAAGCCTCTAAAACTAACAACGTTGCCGTTTTCGGAGAACTTAATATCTTCTTGACAATGTTTGATCCACAGCCCTTGCATATAATCCTGCGAATAATGGTCGTCATTCTTTAGTCGAACCACTAATTCACACAGCTTTTTGTATGTGGCTCGATTATGCTTGATAGCTTTTTTAATAGCAGTTTCTGCAAATGAAGAATTGCCTTCAATAAGATAATCTAACAATTCTGAAATGTACGGAAAAACGTAAATGTGTTTGCTATCGCGCCCGTCCTTATAACGAACACGATCCCGAATTTCAAATTCATTTGTGAAATAATCCAACACTTCATCGCTTGATAAAGCGATGTGGCGAACCATTCTTTCACTATAAGATTTGCTAAAATCAGGATGCTGCTCGGACAAATAGTGCGCAGCGTAATACATCTGAGTATTTTCTCTTGCGCGCAACTCCTCTAACATTTCTAAATCATTATGATCGGCAGCGAGCGCGATGAGATTTAAGCGCAACTCATTTTCCTCGTTCAATTTTGCTTGAAGACCGTAATCCGTATAGCTTATATGTCTTCTCTCAATGGAAGTTCCTGCACCAAAATTTATAACGTAATCATTATCTTTTCTTCCATCAAACCAGATATACTTTTTATCCATCAAGTATTTCAGAAGTTCGTAATTACCAAACTCCAAGGCATAATCGATAATCGTTTTACAATACTCGTCTTGGTTAAGTATGAGCTTATCCTCACGATTTATAAATGTTTCCTACTCAGCCGGATCCTTTGAAAAGGCAATAGAGTAATTCGTTACTCGCTTGGCTTGAGGAACACTATATTCTCCCGCACTTAAAATCTGCTCGCAGGACACACCAAGAAGCTCGGTAAACACGGGAAGATCATAGGTTTGGATCGCTTTTGCACCTTTCGTAATCTGCGATATGCGATTTGCCATTTTGCGTATTTCTTCATCGTTGACAATACCGCCAACTGCCAGAATATATGCTTTGCAAAATTGTCTTTTTGAGGGATATTTCTTCTCAATAAGTTCCGAGAGATACGTTCCTATTTTTTGATTGTTTTTCATGCCTAAACATAACTGAAAGAACCTCCGTTGTTGATGAGTTCATTATATCATGATTATATTTTTTGGGCTATCCTTTTATTGCATACACCAAAAACATACATAATTGGGACGATGATATAATGTATGTTTTTCGCATACATTATATCATCTTATAGAAATAAATGCAATAGAATCTGTGAAAATTATCCGTCATACCCATTTCAAAATTAAAGCCCCATAAGATTCCAGAATGAGTCTGGTATAACGCCCACCGGAGCGCGCCCCGGGCAGTCTTCTTTTTTCAACAAGAGGTGAGAAGGACAAAATGCGGAACAGAAAACGTGCAATGTTCCGCATTTTGTTCCGCAATTTGAAAATATATAATCACAATTTACCAAATCGTACTTGACTAAA
>CAZTWE010000138.1:0-1911 GCA_964617165.1 uncultured Ruminococcus sp. | reverse complement strand
ATTTTTCTGATGTCAACGGGTCTCGCCATAATTAATCTCCTTTCAGTTTTTTTATCTCAAAAATTTATTGATGAAATATTTCTGCCCCTTACCCGTGACCTTTACGGTGCGACTGATGGTCACATGACCGTCTGAATGGGTAATGGCGGTTTCTTTGATTTCAAAGAGTTCCATGTCCATGCTGCGCTGAGTGGGCATATTCCAGTCTGATCCTTTGCGTTTAATCAGATAGCTGTTATCTCTCAGCCATTGGAAAAGGCGCTTTTGACCGATGTCAATGCCGTTCTGACGCAGCAGCTTCGCAAGGTCGCCAACTAATATAGATTGTTCCGAAGCACAAACCGCATCGGCAAAGATCTGCGCATGCTTCATTTGCTCGATCTGCAGGTTTCTTTCCTCGATCTGTCTCTGTGCCACCATCAATGCCTTTGCCATCAGTTCTGCATCGGTCATCGTCTCTTGATCCTTGATGTAGCCGCCGGTCTTGCGGATAGAGGGGATGACTTCGTGAGTGATCCATCTTTTGAATTGTTTTGCTTCGGGCTTGCGGCTACCGAGGACTAAAGTATATAATCCGGGTTCGTTGACGATGGTGGTATTAGGGTTTCCTCGATTTCCGTCGGTTAAAGCGACGGTATTCTTTTCATCATTATCGAGGCGGTTAATGGCATCTCGGTTGTTTTTAACTTCCAATGCCCTGCAAACATCGGCGGCAACAAACCACGGTTCGCCGTTTTGTACAATAGCGCGAATATTGCCGAATTGGTTGTTTTGAAATACTTGCAATTCGTTCATTTTTACATCATCCTTTTTGATTTTCATTTTTACACGATCTCTTGTGTGTTGTCCCTATTTCGGGATGTACTGGCGAAAAAAATTTCAACAACCCTTTTGCCATCCGAAATATCAAGAGCATCACAGATCTTTTCGGCCATACCGAGAGAACATTTTCTTTTTTCTTTTAGAATTTCATTCACTGTCGAAAGGGAAACATCACAGCGTTTTGCCAACTCCTGTTGGGTGACGCCGTTTCTTAACATTTCTACTTTTAATTCGGTTGCATTTAATGCCAAAATTGACACCTCCTTATCATTATTATCATCCCACTTTCGGGATGATTTTAGTATATCCCATTTTTGGGGTATAGTCAACCCTTTTTCGGGAAATATTTATTGAAAATCAAAAAAATGTGTTGCGTTTTCGGGGTATTTTCAGTATAATTCCTTTAGGGAGTGTGATCATTTATGAAACAGTTAGACAGTGAAAAATTCGCAAAACGTGCCTTGGATTTAATGGCTCAAAATGAATATACCTATGAATCACTCGCAAGCGAGATTCCCGGGACTTCTGCTTCCGCATTACAACGTTATTTCACAGGAGCATCAAAAAAAATTCCCATGGATCTTGTACTTTCTTGTTCTGAGATTTTTGGAGTTGATGTTTTGTGGCTTGCAGGCAGTGATGAAAAACCACTCAGTGCCCACAAAATCCCTGTCTATGGTAAAGTCGCCGCCGGAATCCCTCTTGAAATGGTAGAAGATATCCTCGATTATGAGGAGATCCCCGCGAAATGGGGCGATCCTTCCGATTTCTTCTGCTTGCAGATTAAAGGTAAATCCATGCAGCCAAAAATGGATGAAGGGGATGTCGTTGTCGTTAAGAAGCAGGCGGATGCAGATTCTAACGATATTGTTATCTTTGCCGTCAACGGCGAAAACGCTTCCTGTAAGAGATTAAAGAAGTCCGAACACGGCCTTGCCTTTATTCCTTTGAATACCGACTTTGACCCAATGATTTATTCCTGGGAACAGGTGGAAGAATTGCCGGTTCAAATCCTCGGTAGAGTTGTAGAACTGAGAGCAAAATTTTAATTTGGAAGGGGAAAAATGATGGATTTTATCGATGTTGTTA
>CAZTWE010000137.1:0-1933 GCA_964617165.1 uncultured Ruminococcus sp. | reverse complement strand
GCTGATTCATACACCATTCCTTTTTTCACAAAGGCATTGAGAACATCCTTGTCGATACCGCGCCTTGTAAGCAGGTATGCGTATACTCGTCGCATAGTATCATTCTTCTTCGGCAGTTCAAGTGGTCCGGGCGGTTTTCGTTCTACGGGCGATGCGGTTGTTAACGTTCCGAGTGAACCGCCGAGGAGATATTCCATCGCTTCGGGATAGCTCTTATTCATAAACCTTCGCACAAAGTCGATTGCATCGCCGCCAACCTGCTCGTATTGGTGATACCAAAGGTTGCCTTTAATGCTGACCTTCTGACTGCCGTCGAGCCATTCCTGTTCCGAGCCTGCACGCTTGACCTTCTCTCCTTGCCTGCGGAGCAGGTCTGCGATATCTGTCATCCGTGCCTGTTCTTTTTGTTGTTCTGTGTAGTGTGTGTATTTGGGCATTTAAACCTCCAAAATGTTTAATGTTTGCCTTTTAGTGCAAAATTTCACCAAAAAAGTTTGCCTTTTCGTGAATAATTGAATTAATTAAAAATTAATTATTTTTTCTTTGAAAAGGGTTGATATTTTCCAAAAAATCGGCTATAATAATATCGGATATTAAATCAGCCAAAGGAGTGATTGTAATGTATAGAAAAAGACATGCTGAACCTACCGTAAAAACTCTTTCCAAAATGTTTGGCGCAATTCTCGTTGCGGGGCCAAGACAGGTTGGAAAAACAACTATGCTTAAAACGCTAACGCAAGATATTGGTTATGCTACGCTCGATGACATTATCGTAAGAACAGCCGCACAGGAACAAAGCGGTACATTTTTCAAAGACAATCCACCACCGGTCTTTGTTGACGAAATCCAGAAAGCACCTGAACTTTTTGAACAAATCAAAATGTTTATAGACCGTGACCATAAAAAAGGACAATTCTTTATGTGCGGTTCGCAGCAATTCAAAATGATGAAGGGTGTCAGCGAGTCATTGTCCGGCAGAATTGGACTATTAACATTACTTGGTTATTCTCTGCGTGAAATCAAAGGCGTGGATTTTGACACACCTTTTATTCCTACGGATGAATATTTCGCTTCAAGGCGTGAGAGTCTTGCCACCGTTGCCTACGACGATGTTTGGAATATTATTCACCGTGGTAGCATGCCGGAGCTTTGCGAAAATCCCGATTTTGATTGGCAAATGTTTTATGGTGCATATCTTCGTACCTACATTGAGCGTGATGTGAGAGATCTCTCAGAAATAGGCGATACCGTCAAATTTTCCAAGTTTATGGTTTCAGTTGCCGCAATGACAGGTAGTCTACTCAATCTTGCTTCGCTTGCTCGTGATGTAGGAATCAGTCAACCTACTGCCGAAAGATGGCTTTCCATTCTCGTCGCTTCGAATATTGTATATCTTCTTCAACCCTATTCTAATAACATCACCAAGAGAGCTATCAAAACACCGAAGGTGTATTTCCTTGATACAGGTCTTGCGGCTTATCTAACCAAATGGAACACGCCGGATGTTTTGAAAAACGGAGCTATGGCAGGTTCTTTCTTCGAGAGCTTTGTCATTTCAGAAGTTATAAAAAGTTATTATAACAAGGGCATTCTTGAGCCTCCGATCTACTTCTATCGAGATAAAGAGATGAACGAGATAGATCTGATTATTGAAGACGGAGGAACGCTGTATCCCATTGAAATTAAGAAGCATGCCGATCCTACAAAGAAGGATATAGAAGCATTTAATATGCTTGACAAAATCCCCGATATCAAGCGTGGTTCAGGTGGAGTTGTTTGTTTATATGACAATCTTATAACGCTAAAAGACAATGACCGAGTTATCCCTATCAAGTTTCTTTGATTTTTTGCCTGCGAGGTTTTCTTCGCAGGCTTTTCTTATTCGAGCTTGAGTCCTTGCGCTTGTTTCTTTTCATTGATCTGCCTGCGTTGC
>CAZTWE010000136.1:0-1981 GCA_964617165.1 uncultured Ruminococcus sp. | reverse complement strand
GAAAGATCCACCAAATCAAGCAGTTCGCCTAAATTGCTCGGTGGAGCATAGATATCCTTCTTAAAAGTATAATACTTGCCATCCATCTTTACGGCAACGAACTGACTCTTGTTCGCATATTTCAGCTCATACACCTCAAAGTCTTCGGTGTAGCTTTTGTTATGGATATCATCGTATCCCACAACAGAACAGGTTCCGATACGTTCACCGACAAGGTCTGTGGATACGGCACGACCCTTGCCCCGATAACTAACGCCATCAAGCTCAAGATTTGTATATTGCTCATACACGGTTCGATATTCCCACGGCCAAATAATTGCGGATTCACCCGCATGAATAAAATCCTTGTATTTGTCCGGTATTCCTCCCGGTGTCGTGCTATCGTTCAGCAGTGATGGCAAAATCATTGCGCCTGCAACAATCAGCACGGCAAAGCAAGCTGCTACAGAACCCCATTTAAGCCAAGTACTGTGCTTAGCCTTCTTTTTGCTTTCTGCTGCGGCAGCTTCGACGAGGTCATCATCGAGGTTGCCAATGGCATTTGAAAATCTCGGTTTCTTCATATTTCAACGCCCTCCTTAATGAGATAGTCTCTTAGTTTATTTCGGGTGTAGAACAACATGTTTTTAACCTTACTTTCGGTAAAGCCGAAGCGCTCTGCAATATCTCCGATAGAATCGAAGAAGAAATATTTGCGAATGAAGACGTTTCTGACATCCTCTTTCTGTGTGCGGAGAAACCTGCTGATCAGCTTACTGACCTCTTCATCGCTCACGTCGGGAGCGTACCGATCATCCGGCAGTACAGATTCCAGTTCATCCAGGGACAGCATTATGTCCGCTGACCGCTTCTCACGTTTCATAAACTCCAACCGCTTCAGAGACAGATTTCTTGCGATCTTACAAACGAAGGACATGAAGTTGTTCGGTCTTGTCGGCGGAATGACATTCCATACGCCCACGTATGTATCGTTCACGCATTCCTCCGAATCCTCGTGATTGTTCAGAATATTGTAGGCAATGCTGTGGCAGAGCTTACCGTACTTCGCGTCCGTCTCTTTGATTGCCTGTTCGTCTCTTTCAAAGTAGAGTTCTATGATTCTCAGATCATCCATGTTGTTCACCTCCCTTGTCTGACCTAAAAGCGCTTTCACCCATTAAGTACGTTTTTTTCGGCGTTGGTCTTATAAATTCTCAAAATTTTTGAAAAACCCTCGCTCCTTTGAGAAGCGAGGGCAAATTCAACTTGTTATTTCCCTTTGATAAGTCCACACCCAAACGTTCCTGCCAAAAGTGCAGTGATGATAACACCGATCACTGTAATGTAGTCAAATCCGAACATCAGGGGCATAAGGGATGCTGCGGTTGCAAAACCGGCAACATTCATAATCGCGGTGTTCAGTCCCTTGCTGGGCTTGAACAGATAGATAGCAACCAGGACAAGCAGAACGCAAGTCAGGATCGCTGTGATAAACGGGCCGAAGTTGGCATAACCAAACGGCGTCAAGCTGAAATAAGAATATGTCCTACACCATGGCTCACCCTCGGGGTTGGCAAAGTTCAGCACTGCTCCGTATGGGAGCAATTCGAGAATCAGAGCCGCCAGGGGTAATATTATAAGGAGAACCTTCTTGATGTAGTTTTTCATTTTGCTCGCCTCCTCTTCTTGACGATCAAGACAATCGCAACAACGATTCCTCCGATAGTCAGAAGTGCCACACCGACAATAATTGCGATGCATACAATCAAGGCGATCTGATATGTCGTAACGGGACGAGTCGGGTTTTCGGAAGTGGAAAGATTGAATGTCAACTCACCATCCGGAAGTCCATTGAGCTTCACGGTATATCCGGTATCCGTCTTGATGAAGCCGTCAATACTGCTACTTGAAACGTAATACGGCGTGTTGATCACGATCTCCAGTTCACCGAAACTCTTCCACGTTTTTGCGGGAGACAGCAGATAGGTGTATCCGCACACAT
>CAZTWE010000135.1:0-1991 GCA_964617165.1 uncultured Ruminococcus sp. | reverse complement strand
TGTGCTACCTATTTTGAGTCGTTCAAAAAATCCTACAACAACTTGACACCGTCCTATATAACTTGACTATTCATATAGTATATGCAATAATGTTTTTGTGAAACATTTTATGAGGAGGATTCTTATGGAAAATAAACAAGCCGAACTGGCTGCATTAATGCAACTGCGTAACGACCTAAAGGAAAAGGAAGAAATCGAAGAAAGCATTAGCTTCCTTCAAAAAACCATCACCACAACAAAAGAATCCGCCAAAAGCAACGCCCACTACAACACCCTCCCCACAAATTCCCAAGCCGCGCTGGAGCAGCAGCTTCAAAAAAAGCACAAGAAAGCACAAAAGGTTAAGCGTGCAGTTATTGCGCTGGTTGCCGCAGCTGTGTACATCTGTCTCTTTTTTTTCTGGTATGTCTTTCTTTATTCAAAACCCTCCGAGTTATATTCTCCGGAGCTGAAGCAAAGCTACAGCGGAACCTATGTCGCCTATTATTATATTGATGAGCCAATCCCGTGTACACTGGAAATCACATCGTGTAATAAAGATGCTTCCTTTGACGGCACATTCGTGATTGCATCAGAAGATGGCATTGAAGGTAAATGCGAAATATCGGGAAAAGTATTGGCAAAAGACAGCAGTGGTAATATCAAGGCAAGGATATCCGCCGGCGACTGGATCGAAGAGCCCTCTTATCTATATAACAAATTAGAAACTATGACAGTCGTTTTTTCTGATGACTGTACGCAAATGCGTTGTGACGAATATCAAATGGCCTTGTTTACAGAAGGTTTTGATTCCACTTTGACAGATGATTTGTACACTCCGGAATTGTTACAGCAGACCTTCAGCGGACCTGTCGGTGATTCAGAAGATAAGGAGGCAGAAATCGCCTTCACCTCCTGTGAACAAGACGGCTCCTACACGGGTTATGTTACAATTTTCAGAGACAACCAGTTCAGCAAATATGAAATCACCGGAAAAGTTATACAAAAACACACCTTTGGTGCAATAACGCTTAGTGTCAATAACGGGGTCTTTGTAGATGGCGATTGGGAAGCCTGGACCACAATTAAGCTTGGCATCAAAAACATCATGATCTATGACCAGTATCAGGGCCTCACTTGGCGGGAATTGGATCTGTCTTGGCCTTGTTCGGTTCCGAACATTACAGAAAGCGCAGCTTTCCCTCTCAACAATCCCGTACTGTTTATTTTATTCTCCATTGTCTATTTCTTCGCTCTCCTCTTTGTTATCAGCATGTTAATGAAGAACGAAAAAATCCGATATAGCAAAGAGGAAAACCTGCGCTTGGAAGCATTGGCTTCGCAGGATCTGGTTAACGCACTTCAAAATGACAAAGAAAAGAGAAAAGCTATGAAAAAGGCCGAAAATCAGGCCGCAACGAAATGCGTCTCCTATGAACAACAATTAGAAAAGAAGTATGCCCAATTGAACGCCTGCAAGGGACGAATCCATGATAACGATATTCTCAGCAATAAAGAGAAAGACCTGAATACCGTAGAATTTCTGATTGAAAAAATAGAAACCAGGCGAGCAGATTCCCTCAAGGAAGCCTTGCTTTTGCGAGATGCTGATTTGCAGAGGGCCAGGGAGATCTATATGCGCGCAGAGCGGGATCACATCCTGAGGCAAGAGCAAATGCGGCGTGAAAATGAAGCATATTTGAACCAGTGGGCTCACAATATGACAGTACAACAGGAGTTGCGAAAGCAAACACGCGAAATTGAAAAAATGCGCGAAGAAATGAACCAATAGTCAAGACCACCGGCACACACATATAGCGGGTGGTTGCCTTTCTAACGAATACTAAGAGCCTGGTCGGACGACCAGGCTCTTTCTTTTTCAAATTCTGATTTGTCGTACAGTTTAATACGCATCCAAAGGATGCGTCAGACTGTCAAAGAACCTCAAGGTTTAGGCTTCGGAGGGAAAGATAGTGTGAAAGAAAACCGTCAGGGTTGTCTTTCACGTTCAA
>CAZTWE010000134.1:0-2043 GCA_964617165.1 uncultured Ruminococcus sp. | reverse complement strand
GCAAGTCACGAACACGTCCACCACGGATAAGAACAACCGAGTGCTCCTGAAGGTTGTGTCCGATACCGGGAATGTAAGTAGTAGCTTCCATTCCGTTTGTAAGTCTTACTCTGGCGATCTTACGGAGAGCCGAGTTAGGCTTCTTAGGTGTAACGGTTGTTACCTTAGTGCAAACGCCTCTCTTTTGGGGTGAGGTCTTGTCAGTAGCTTCGTTACGGAGTGTGTTAAAGCCTCTCTGGAGAACAGGAGTCTTAGACTTTGTAACCTTGTCCTGGCGACCTTGTTTAACGAGCTGGTTAAAGGTTGGCATGATTTTCCTCCTTCTTCATAATATAGTTTATATTGCGATCCGCACCGCGAAATGCCTCACGGAGGGGATTACAAGTTCAAAACGATCAACGAACTTTAGCGAAAAAACGCTCGCTTTTGGGCTGTTTGTCCTGAAAAACGGCATAATAACCCCTAGTTTCCGATGATACCGCTATATTGTAACATTTAGAAGTATCATTGTCAATAGATTTTTGAAATTTTTTGAAATTTTTTTGCCTTTTTCTAAAATTTTTTCGCGTTTTTCGTGTTTTTATACCAATTTTTCACTCTTAATACTAAATGTAAAGGTAATTTTTTCTTCATCGGAGCAAAGCGGAGAAGCTACGCTGCGAAGCAATCCCAGCGACGCAAGGTTTTCTGCTTTTACCTCGGCACTCACACGCAAAAGCCCGATCTGCCCTGCTATTTTCAGCATGCCGAGCAAGGCTTTTCTGCCGTAGCCCTGCCCCTGCCATTCGGGCAATATGCGGAATGACACCGATGCACCTCCGCGCCCGTCAAAGCCGAAGAGTGCAGCCTCGCCGACGAAGAGGTTTTCTCCCGCCTCCGAAAACACCGTCAACGCGTATGTCATGGACTCGCCCGTATCAAATTCACGCCTTACCGCGGCAATAAAATCCGCACCGGTTCCGTTCTCTATATCATCGAGCATGCTGTAACCGAAATAGCGGTTGAGCCCCCTATCCGTGACGAGTTTTTCATACTCATCCACGTATTTTGCGCAAAACTCTCCGAAATAAAGATCGTCATAAAGAAGCTCGGGAAGCTCCTCGGCAAGCATACACTCGGTATATATTTCGACGGCAAAAAGCTCCTCATCCCCGTAACCTATATCGGTCACTCGTGCATGAGGGGCACCGTCGGTAATATAGGGCAGATCCTCTCCCGGAACGTCTATATACACCTCGGGCAGTGCTTCAAGCCTGCAATACTCGGCAATTTCACGGTATGCCGCGGCAACGTCCGCATCCGACGACAGCGGAGCGGCAGGCCAGAAATAATACCCGACGTCCTCCGAAAAATGGCGAAAAAGCATGCACCCGTTCGAGTATGAATAGCGTATTTCCGTACCGAGAGCACCGTTACTTATAGCGTCTCGGTATTCGTTTATATAATCCTCCGCAAGCTCCCTCTCCCCCTCGGCAAGAGAAAACGCATCGAAGAAATTCTCACAGGGCACAAAGCTGATCTTCATTTAAGACTCCTTTTTTATCTGCAGCTCCAGCTTTGCAATAAACACCGAGAAATTTTTGACGACTGCGGTTTTATATTCAAAGCCTATTCCGAGTGCTTCGCAAAGCTTTTTGCAGGTCTTTAAGCCTATGCGATTACTCTCGGCATCCGAGCTGTTTTCTTTTATATGGTTCTTTATAGCTATGCTGATCTTTCCGTTACCGGGTATACCCGCAGCTACAGTTATCGGGCGATTTTCATCTGCATACTTGTATATGTTTGAGAACAAATTGTCTATAACGCGCATGACCTTGGGCGCATCGGTTGACACTCGGATGTTGTCATTTATCCGTGACGCTATATGGCATTTTACCTCATATCCGCGCTCACCGAGCAGCAACACGTGCTCAGTGAGAAGCTGATCTATCAGCGTTCTTGCATCGTAATCAACCATATCGACCTGTATTTCTCCACCGCCGAATACAAGGAAATACCTGAACATATCATCGGACAGATCCTTGAGCTTTAGTGCCGTTGTCT
>CAZTWE010000133.1:0-2230 GCA_964617165.1 uncultured Ruminococcus sp. | reverse complement strand
CTCGCCCCGACAATGAAGTTATTATCGTAGAAAATACGCACCCTGCGTTGATAACCAAGGAACAATGGGATATCGTTCAGGATCTGCGAAAGCAGAAAAAGCGTGTGCCAAAGCAGATGGAAGAACCGAATATATTTTCGGGAATTACCTTCTGTGCGGATTGCGGAAGGTCGATGGTATTACACCGAGCAAGCACAATTA
This sequence comes from uncultured Ruminococcus sp., assembly GCA_964617165.1. Taxonomy (GTDB): domain Bacteria; phylum Bacillota; class Clostridia; order Oscillospirales; family CAG-272; genus UBA1740. The sequence goes on along the minus strand of CAZTWE010000133.1, from coordinate 2,029 downwards.
AAAAATCAAGCTACCACTATAAGTGCTACACCTACGGAAAGCGTGGCAAAGCGGAATGCTCTCCTCATTATATCCGTGAGGAAGAACTCTACGAGATAATCTTGGATGACTTGCGGAGAGTAACGCATATAGCCCGAATGAAGGAACGGCAATTTGCGGAGTATATCAATCGCAAAAACAGCGTAGAGCTACGCAGAGAGATAACCGCCCTTCAACGAGAGCTTGATGCTATGCGGAAACGCCGAGACGAGCTGACCGCATTATTCAAACGGTTATACGAGGACAATGTGCTTGGACGAATTACCAACGAGCAGTTCCGACTACTCTCCGACGATTATAATGCCGAGCAGAATGGATTGGATGAAGCAATACCGCAGAAGGAAGAAAGGCTCGGTAAGTTGAAGTCCTCTGCCGACAATGTCAATGCTTTCATCGAAAAAGCAAAAAAGTACAAGAGCATTGACGTGCTGACACCCGAAATCGTAAGATTGTTTATTGCAAGAATTGAGATCGGTGAGCGTACCGAAAAATACTCAAGGCATTCCACTCAAAAAATCCGAATCGTCTATCGTGACATCGGAGAATGGGATCAGGAAGCGGAAAGCGAAGAAAGACCGCCTCAATGCACGGAAACAATCTCGGAATCAGCATAAAACAACACACAAAACAGTATAGCAAAGGCGAACAGCTTTCGCCGTCCGCCTTTGCTATTAGCCGAATACCCACCTGTCAGAAAGTGTCCCTATGGACAAAAACAGAAGGGATTACTTGGATGCTTCTTCGATAGCAACCGCTACTGCAACAGTCATACCAACCATAGGGTTGTTACCTGCGCCAGATAATCGACGCAGAGCGAGTCTGCAAGCTCGCTTGTAAGCGAGCCGAGGAAGACTGCTCCACAAGCGTTGTGTGCAACACAACAAGGTGTGAAACACCAAGCATCAAGCACAGCGCAGAGGCGTAGTTCGTCAATGATACAAGCATGCCCATAATCACTGCATAACCGTAAAAAAGAAAACAGAAGATTTTGCCAAATAAAGATTTATTTTCGGCGTTTAATTACCTTAGCGGGATTTCCGCCTACTATAGTATACGGCTCAACATCCGAGGTCACAACCGCACCGGCAGCAAGAACGCTACCTTCGCCGATACTTGTGCATCCCGGTGTAATAATCACGCTGTCACAAATCCACACATCGTTACCTATGAACAATGGCGAAACTTCGCAGAATCCCTGTTGACTCATAGGGATATCTACCCGATCAATTTTATGATTGACAGTAAATATCTTCAAATCTTTTCCAATCATCACATTGTCACCGATTGTAACCTGGGCAGTAATATACCCTCGATCCCCTACGCCGGAATAATCCCCGATGCGCAAGTCCGATGAAAGTCTTAATTTTTTTCCCCAGTTTACTTTTTTTCCAACATGACAAAATGTTCGTTTGGCAAAAAAATTTTTAATAGAATTTCCCCATTTACAGCGGGTATATGAGGGCAGTATATCACCTAGCAATATGAATGACGCTTTGAATATTTTCTTTTTTAAACTCATCTGTTCCCTCCACACAAAAAAACAATAACGTCGCTCGCTCCCAAAAGTGCTTCTCCGAATAATTTTAAAAACATCACTTTTTGAGCACTTATGTTTTGACATTATGTGCAAATTGTATACTTGTAATAAATGTTGCAAGCTTGCAAAGAGTATAATTATGCCCACGGAAATTCCGTGGGCATTTCAAGATTGCGAAACAATCACTTCAGGTCACCGAAGTGAATTTCATTGCAGTTGCCGAAGCGGCAAGTTTTATTTGCCTGCTTCTTCGATAGCAACCGCTACTGCAACGGTCATACCAACCATGGGGTTGTTTCCGGCGCCGATGAGACCCATCATCTCTACGTGAGCGGGAACGGAGGATGAGCCGGCGAACTGTGCATCGGAGTGCATACGACCCATGGTATCGGTCATGCCGTAGGAAGCAGGGCCTGCAGCCATGTTATCGGGGTGGAGAGTACGGCCTGTGCC
>CAZTWE010000132.1:0-2283 GCA_964617165.1 uncultured Ruminococcus sp. | reverse complement strand
CCCCTCTGTGTCAGCACGCTTCTGCTCGGCTTGCATTTCTTCGAGCAATTTGATTAACTGCTCGTAGTAATCCTCATTCTCCGATCCTCCGGCGTTGTATCTATCAACGATTCCTTTGAAACGCTCCGAGAACTTCACGCGAGTGCAGTTTTTGTTAATCATCTTTTGGAGAGCTTCTTCCAAATACTTTTTCAAATCGTCGATTTCAATTGCCTTGTACGGAGTCTTTTTTATCTCCAAGCGAAGCTCGTCCACATCAATTTTAGAAAGATCAATTACCTTTGAACCGTGAATAACGTACTCGGAATCGGCATCTACGTTTACGTTTGAAGAAATACTCGTGTCAAGCACCTGTGCCATACGCAGCCGTGCGCGATTGATTTTTTCATCGTCAATGTAGTTGTAGAAAAGACCGTGCAGATAGGATATTGGCGAGAACTTTTCGTTTGTCCAACTCTGCTCAAATATCTCGGGTTTAGCGGCTTCGTACAAATTGATCGTCGTATTTGCCAAAACCTTAAAACGATCCTTTGCATCGTCGGTAGCAATAATTTTATTATACGCGGCACGCAACTCGTCGAGCTTATCAAACGTCGAAGCTTCGGCAATAATCTTGTCAAGATCAATGCCCATCTCCTTCAAGAAAGCATCTGTTTCGTCAATGCAAGAATCGATATTAGCGATCAACTGATCGATGTCCTTCGCCGGAAATTCGGTGTCGTCATCGCCCGAAGCATAGTCAGAAAGAGCCTTCTTCATATACTTGAAAACGTTGACGTAATCAACGATTATACCGCAAGTTTTGTTCGGGAATACACGGTTTGCACGGGCGATTGCCTGCATCAAAGTGTGCCCCTTCATAGGCTTATCGAGATAAACCGAAGAAAGGCTCTTTACGTCAAATCCCGTCAGCCACATTGCGCATACGAACACAAGCTGAAGCGGATCTGCCGGGTCTTTGAATCGATCCTCTATATCCTTGCCCTCGGGTGTGATCTCGTTCATCTTAGCGCGATGAGAAGAAATGTCAAGCCCCTGCGCCGCGAACTTTTGATTTTCATCGGCTTCTTCGGAAACGATAACTGCCATCTCCATCCTGTTCATATAGTCGATCATTGCGGAGAGCTGATCTCTTTCCTCTTTGGTTGCGGCTTTGTTTCTCTCGGATACAAGCTTTTTCTTTTCCTCACCCCAATAGTGCTGAACCTTATCATACATCTTTACGGCGGTATATTTATCCACCGATACTACCATTGCTTTGCCACGGAAGCCGCGACGAGGCAGGTGATGCACGATATCTCTTGCAATTTTATCAAGTCGGTCATCACGCTTGATAACCTCAAGGATTCTCGACGAGGAATTTTCAAGAAGCTTTGTTTCGGCTTCATTGAGGTTTTCATCCTCGATAATGTCAAGTACGTCATCGTCAAGAAAGTCGTTTTCAAGCCAAACCTCGGGCACTCTGCGGCTATAAAACAGCGGCACGGTAGAGCCGTCCTCAACCGATTGCGCAAAGTTATATTCCGAAACGTAGTTGCCAAACCATTGGTTAGTCAAACGCTTAGAGCCAAGCAAAGGCGTTCCCGTAAAGGCAATATAATTGGCATTGGGGAGCGCGGTCCGCATATTCTCCGCAAGGCTCTTATACTGTGTGCGGTGTGCCTCGTCAACCAAAACGATGATGTCATCCCTCTCGGAGAGTACGGGATATTTCTTGGTTTTATCGTAGTTGAACTTATGAATAAGCGTAAAGATAAAGGATTTATTGGTTTGCAGATACTCACGAAGCTGCGCACCATTCTTGGGCTGACATTCTTCCTTGTCGCCGATCACCTCGGTTCGCACAAAGTTCTTGTGAATCTGCGTATCAAGATCATCGCGGTCTGTGATGATAAGGAAAGTAAAGTTGCCCTCAATCTTACGCTTTACCTTGCGGGTAAACATTACCATTGAGTATGATTTGCCACTTCCTTGCGTATGCCAAAATACGCCGAGCTTGCCCTGCAACGTCTTGCGATCTTTAACCGACTCGATCAGATTATTAACACCGAGATATTGGTGATTCTTTGCGATAATCTTGATTGACTGATTCTCAAACAGTATAAAGTTTTCGATATAGTCAATCAAATTTGCTTTCGGTAACAGACCGTCCGCGAAATAGGAAAGCGACACCCCATCCTCGGAGATTGCCTTACGGTCAATTTTCTCGTCCTCGCTTGCCTTCAACCACTCAAAGAAATAGTCATAGGTAGCAGAAAACGCACCGAGTCTTGTTTCAAGTCC
>CAZTWE010000131.1:0-2374 GCA_964617165.1 uncultured Ruminococcus sp. | reverse complement strand
GCAATGTTCCACTCAGACCAAAAATCGGGAGTCGTAAGATTCCCGATTTTTCTTTATTTATCTCGCAAAATCTCTTAAAATCTCGCGTTTTCGCAATAAACATAACGGGCTTGTTCTTCCCTGCTTTGAGGGTTGAACAAGCCCATTTTTCGCCTTTGACCACATGTTTGACCACTTGCGGAGATTTTTGGCTCATTTTCGGCTGTTTTTACGAGTCCAATATATCTTCTATCATTGGTTCAACACCTCTGTCTTTTATATCTTCTACAAGGTGTTGCGCACTAAATCGATTTACATCTTTAGCAACAAAACGCAATATGTTAGCTGCTGTTTCATTTACAACATACGGAAATTGGTTAATAAGTACCGTATGTGCAAATGCAGCGAAAGGGTCATAAGCAGCAAATGATCTTCCACAAACGTCTCGATATGATTGATCTATGCTTTGAATAACATATAGAGCATGCTCCTCACTCGTTTTCATAAACGCTAATAAAGCATCAGCAAAACCGTCTTTGTATTGAACCAAATTAGTGGATATTTTTTCTGCACTCAAATCGTATATATAACTTTCAACTTCATCATCAAAAATTTTAGTTTTGATTTTGGCCTCGACCTTTTCTATATTATCTGCTTGTGATTTATAAGAAACAGCCTTTTCAAAGAATGTTGATAATTGTCCTGCATCGGCATATCGATATGCTGAATCGGAGTTCGTCGCCTTTTCAGCAACACTTCTATATATGTGATGAGAATTTCGAGGGTCTCCAGTCATAATAAAATTGATTACACGCCCCAACGAATATACATCGCTTCTTTTGTCACCATCTTTTAAAAGCATAAATTGTTCCGGGGCACAGTATGAGTATTGCCCCACAGCATTTGTGTGCATGGTTTGATGAGAGGTAAAGACATTCAAATCCTTTCCCAAACCAAAGTCGGCAATTTTAATCATTCCCGATATTATAAAAATGTTATTTGCACTTATATCACGATGAATAATATCCCGGCTATGTACCTCAGTCATAATGTGCAATATCTGCCTTATGCAATTAACTCTAATTTCATCTGTTAGCGTATTGCCTTTTATATATTTATCTAATGTCGTTTCTGCTCGTTCCATTGTGTATGAGGCATTTCCTTCGTCAAATGTGTAAACTTGAATAATACCGAAAGCATCTTTCAAGGATTTCGTAATGGTATATTCGCGTTTAAAACGACTTCTGATGCCTCTATCCATTAGATAATCATCTTTGAGTTTTTTTAAAACCAAACCCGTAGACTTTTGTAAATATACGTTTGCAAAGCCTCCATTTCCGATTGGCTCTAAATCGTCGCTTTCTTTTACAAGATGATAACGTCCATTGTTGCGTGTAATTTTGCATAAGTCTTTCTGAATTATGCGGTTGAATTCATTATAAATCTTTTCGATTTTCTCAACAGCTTCAACTTCGGAAAGCGATTGTTCTTGCATCAAATATGACTTGCTCAAAATTTTGTTAAAAAACAAATCAGCAGAGCGATGACTTACTAATAGATTGATTTTGTCGTGTACATATGCCCATCTTGATGGAAAACCAGATTGATACACATCTTTAGTACCAAAATTTTCATTGAAAAATCTTACAAGTTTGGGACCGGATTTGTATGTATAATAATCGCCTATATCTCCACAAAAAATATTAGCTATTTCTCTTATTGAATCAGAACCAATCATAAATACCTCCAATTTTGTCCCATCGTTATCAATCGCATCTTATACTACAACACTCCACCGCGACCTTAATAACACCGTCGCGCTTGTTTTCAAACAGCTCATAAGCCTCGTCGATCTTCGCAAGCGGATAGGTATGCGTGATCAGCGGCTCGGTATCGAGTTTGCCTTCGGCAATGAGTTTCAGCGTTTCCTCGCAATCGCAACCGTCAACGCCGCCTGTCTTGAAGGTCAGATTCTTGCCGTACATATCGGGCAGAGGCAAAGTCTGTGCCTTGTCGTAAAGCGCTACCACCGTTACAATGGCATTCGGACGCGCGCACTGCCACGCAAGCTCAAAGGTGTTCTCTGCTCCGGCAACCTCAAGCACCACATCCGCACCGCCGTGATCGCTGTTTTCACGAACAAAATCAAGGCATTCTTCGGGCGTGACCGTAAGCACGTCGGGATAGTGCTCGTTGACAAACTTGATGCGGTTCTCGTCCTTCTCGCACACGATGATGCGCTTGGGATTTTTCAGCATCACGCAGAGAAGTGCGCAGATTCCTGTGGGGCCTGCTCCGATGATGAGAACGGTATCCTCCTCGGTGATCTCGGAGATTTTCGCCGCCCAATAGCCAGTGGCAAGAACATCGCCTACAAGCAGAGCTTGTCTGTCGG
>CAZTWE010000130.1:0-2381 GCA_964617165.1 uncultured Ruminococcus sp. | reverse complement strand
CCGAAAAGACGAAGGACAGCCGCCTCTCCCGTGAGCTTGTCATTGCCTTGCCCGTGGAGTTTGACTTGTCTGTTTGGGAGGTGATGCTACGGGAATATATCAATCGAAATTTTGTAAACAGAGGTATGTGTGCCGACCTTTGTATTCACGATACCGACGGGCATAATCCACACGCGCATATTATGCTGACGGTGCGACCTTTGAACAAGGACGGCACTTGGCAACGTAAAACCGAGAAGGAATATCTTTGTATTCGTAACGGAGAGGAACGAGGCTTTACCTCTTCCGAATATAAGGCGGCGCAGAACGAGGGATGGGAGAAGCAGTATCTATACAAGATCGGCAAGAAGAAAGAATATCTCCCGCCGTCAAAAGCGGAGGGCTTGGAGCGCGTGAACAAATATCCGAAAAGCACAAAGTACGGCAGACAAAATCCTATTTCGGAGGCGTGGAACAGCGAAGAAACACTCCTTGAATGGAGAGAGCGTTGGGCGAGCCTTGTCAACTCCTATTTCAGAGAATTTGAAATGGACGAGAGCATCGACCACCGCAGTTTTCGCGCGAGAGGCATTAAGAAGCAACCCACCGTTCACGTTGGCGTTTCGGGCTTTGCCATCGTCAAGAAGAACCGCTATTGTGACCGCTACGAGCTAAACCGATTGATACGGCAGGACAATCAATTCATCGATGACATTGTGAAAACCATTGAGTATTTGGTTAAAACCATTGCCTTGGCTGTCGGTGCGATTGCCGACGCACTTGAGGTTGCCCGCGTGGAGCTGATCTGTCTGAAATACAGAGAACGCCGTTTGAACGTCGCGCACACCACAGGCAAGTATCGTTCCGTGTACGATAATCAGCGCTTGAAATCCTACCACGCTCTTACGGAGCAGATCGAGCAGAAAACGAGTGAACGTAACGAAGCTGTAAAGGAAAGCAAACGCTTCTTCCTCAAAGCCGATAGGCGCGCAGAACTGACAAAAGCAATTACAAAGCTGACCAATGAAATTGAGGACTTGGAGAGCCGCCGCAATATGCTTCTTAAATATTTGGACTGCAAAAGTACCGACGACATTCCGCAAGCCTAGGCGCGTATCAAGAAAGCCGAGGGCAACTTGCCGAAAATTCAAGCCGAGTGGAATAAGACCGATGAGGCATTGGACGAAGCTATTGCCGAATACGGAAAGCTGAAAGCAAAGGCAAGCGATTTTGACAAGGACGAGCTTGACAGTGCGCGTAAGCTACTCCGCACCGATAAGGAAAGCGAAGCGCGGAAGAAGATTCAAGAAGAACACGGAAGCTGTGATGATCACGATTTGGCTGAAAGCAAAGATTATATTGATAAGCGCATCGGAGCATACGATGAGCCGCCGCAGAAAGATGCGGAGTCAAAGCCCGTCTATGAAGCTCCTCCGCAAGAAACGCGGGTGCGCAAATCTCCGAGTAAATCCACAAGAGAGCGAGATGGATGGGAGAGATAACGAAATCGGGAGGGAGAGAACTCCCTCCCACAGCACCGTATATGCAGTTCAGCATAGCGATTCGTTTTTCTATATACGGGATCTATTTAGTATAAAAACCTCGCAATCAAGTAATATGCCTTGATTTATTAACAAAAATATGGTATAATTATTTCATTAAAACAGTTTATCGATAAGGTTGTGGGAAATCAATCTATATGAGAATATAGTCACCACGAAGATGCGCCCATAGCTTTGGATAGGTTATGGCGTTTTTTTTGTTTAGACGGAGAAGAAAAAATGTGGTATTATATAGTTACAAGCTTTATATTGGTAGGCGGACTGTTGCTCGCACGACTCAATTCCGCTTACCATCACGAAATGCTTTTTAAGCGGCATATCAATATTAAAAATCCAAGGTGGCAGAAACTATTGATTTGGCAATCCGATCCCCGTGGCGGTCATAATAATAACAAAAAAGCATACCGAGGCAAAATGACGATTCTTGGGATTAGCTTCTACACCGCTTGGCTACTTGTACTTATATTTTCCGTTGCCTTCTTGATTTTTGGACCGGCAACGCCGATTGAACCTATTGAAGTCAAAGGGGATATTATATGTTCAACTTTGAATAAAGCGGTCGTGTTTATGCTATCTTTGATTTTTCTCGGCTTTGGTTTTGGCTTTTATTGCTTGAATATTGGTCATAATTACATAAGAAATCAAAGCAAAGCCCTTTGGATCGTTTGGTGGGTTATTATTGTATTTATGTTTCTCGTAAGTGCGATGGGTGTTTTTGAATTGATCAAGCTTTTTTAATTGAAGCGATAGAAAGGAACAGATGAAATGAGTTATATGCCCGGGGCTGGCAGAGCCATGTCAAATCTTTTAGAATCGTCTGCCGAGAATGAAGAATTAAAT
>CAZTWE010000129.1:0-2397 GCA_964617165.1 uncultured Ruminococcus sp. | reverse complement strand
GTCGTCAGACCGTTGCACTCTCATTATAACAAAAATAAGCACAACTCTCAATCCACTTCAAATGAATTGTGTTGTGCTTATATTGTACCAAAGGGGCTGTCGCATTTAGGCGTAATCGAAAACAAAATTGGCGAGGTAGAAAGAAATTTCCGCCTCGCCACTGCTTTTTTATATCTGATCAGAAAATAAAGGTTGAAAATCCGCTAAGAGAAGCGTATTTTCTCCGCTTTATCTAATTATTTGTTGAATATTTTTTTGAAAAAGCTCTGCTTTTTATCATTGTTGCCGTTGCCAAGCGACTCGGCAAATGCATTAAGCAGCTTTTTTTGCTCGTTTGTGAGGTTTTTTGGCGTTTCGATATTCACCGTGATGATGAGATTGCCGCGTCGTTTCGTATTAACGTTTGGCACGCCCTTGCCCCTGAGTGTGAATTCGGTGCCCGATTGTGTACCCTCAGGAACTGTGAATTTCTCGGTTTTTCCTCCGATTATCGGAACGTCTATTTCCGCACCGAGAGTTGCCTCGGCAAATGAGATCGGAACGTCGCAGTAAAGGTTGTCACCGCGCCTGTCAAAGAATGCGTGTGGGCGTACGTTTACCTGAATGTAAAGATCACCGCTTGCTCCACCGCTTCTGCCGACCGAGCCTTGATTTCTGAGGATTATGCGTTGCCCGTCATCTATACCCTCGGGAACGGTTACTTCTATCTTCTTCGTTATTCGTATATACCCCTTACCGTTACAGTTTTTGCAGGGGGTCTTGATGATTTTTCCCGTTCCACGGCAGTTAGAGCAATCGCGCTCGTTGCGCATGGTGCCGAACATCGTCTGCTGAGTCACGGTTACACGGCCTGTTCCCCGACAGGAGGAGCAGATCTCGGGCTTTGTACCCTTAGCTGCACCCGTTGCAGAACATTCGGGACATTCCTCAATGCGTGCGAACTTTACTTCTTTTTTGCATCCGAATACAGCTTCTTCAAAATCTACGGTGATGGACGTACCGATATCGTCACCGTCTATTGCCGCGCTGTGGCGAGAGCCGCCGGAACCGCCACCGAAGAAGCTGAATATATCTCCGAAATCAAAGCCACCGAAGCCGCCCTCAAAGCCGCCGAAGCCGCCAAAGCCACCGCCGCCTGCTGTGGGATCAAACGCTGCGTGACCGTACATGTCGTACTTTTTGCGCTTGTCGGCATCCGAAAGAACGCTGTACGCCTCGTTTATTTCCTTGAAAGCAGCCTCCGCCTCTTTATCACCGGGATTTCTGTCGGGGTGATATTTCATGGCGAGCTTTCTGTAAGCCTTTTTTAAATCTTCCTCCGAGACGCCCTTTTCGACTCCGAGCACCTCGTAGTAGTCTCTTTTATTATCTGCCATAACGATCCTTTTCGCTATTTTGAATAGCTAAGATGAAAATTTGAAAGAAAATATTTGCAAAGCTTCCCGGAGCTTTGCAAGCGGTTTGCGGGCTCCGGGAGCTGATTTTGTAAACTCTGGTTGCTATAAATTAGGTTTTATCCTCGAAATCTGCACCGTAAACGTCACCGTTTGCACCTGCACCTGCACCTGCGCCTGCACCTGCGCCTGCACCGCCTTCGTCACCGCCTTGAGATGCTTTATAGATCTTTTCTGCGATGGGGTAGAACGCCTGCTGGAGAGCCTCGGTATCAGCCTTGATAGCTTCGGTATCGCCCGAAGCAATGGTAGCCTTAAGCTTCTCAATAGCGGCTGTTACGGGAGCCTTTTCGTCCTCTGTTACCTTGTCACCGAACTCTGTCAGGCTTTTCTCGATCTGGAAGATCGTGTTCTCTGCGTTGTTCTTGATCTCAACGGCTTCCTTGAACTTCTTGTCTTCCTCAGCGAACTTTTCAGCCTCGCGAACCGCCTTGTCGATGTCCTCTTGTGACATGTTGGTTGAGGACGTGATGGTAATGTGCTGCTCCTTGCCTGTGCCCTTGTCAAGCGCACTTACGTTTACGATACCGTTTGCATCGATGTCAAACGTTACCTCGATCTGAGGAATTCCGCGAGGAGCGGGAGCTATACCGTCAAGGATAAATCTGCCGAGCACGCTGTGAGAGGTGACTTTGCCTGTTGCATCTCTTACTATCTGATCGCGCTCACCCTGAAGAACGTGGATCTCAACCGAGGTCTGATTGTCTGCCGCGGTGGAGTATACCTGGCTCTTCTTTACGGGAATAGTGGTGTTACGCTCGATGATCTTGTTGAATACGTTTCCGAGCACCTCTATACCGAGAGAAAGGGGAGTTACGTCAAGGAGAAGAACGTCCTTTACGTCACCGCCGAGAACGCCACCCTGAATAGCCGCGCCTATAGCAACGCACTCATCGGGGTTGATGCCCTTGAAGGGCTCCTTGCCGATGAACTTCTTTACTGC
>CAZTWE010000128.1:0-2443 GCA_964617165.1 uncultured Ruminococcus sp. | reverse complement strand
ACGCAATGCGCGAGCTCGACGATTTTATTATTTACGAAAAAGGCGAGTTAGCAAATGTAATTAAGGATTTTATAGATAACAATTGAGGATAATCATAATGTCACACAGTAAAACGACCAAGAGGGGATATTCATTATACATCGAAAAATGGAATCCCAAGGCTAAAAAATATATCAATACCTGTGCGCTGTGCGGTAGCCAAGGATATAATCCTTCTGTTGAGCAGGAAGGGTTTATTGACGATGTGGAGCGACGAGCAATACATATCGAATTAAAGAAAACGCTATCAGCACTTCCGTTAGATGATTACGGAAGATGTGCCAATTGTGCAAAGCGGATGAACAAGTAACTCCAAGGAGGTAGAACGATAATGCTCATACAGAAACAAGATTGCAAAATGGATGTTGATATCGAGAGGACAATTGAATATTATCGTGAACACACTCTTTGCGATTGCCCCGCTTGCCGTAATTTTTACACGCAAGCCGCAACGGCTTTACCGAGGCTTAATGCGTTCCTATCAGAACTTGGTGTGGATATTTCACGCCCCGATGAATCCGGATCGGATGCATCGGATTATATGGTTGACTATTTCTTTGTCGCTTATACCGTAAGTGGAAAGATCTTGGAATATGATAAATACGAAATCGATTTGCAAGACGGCGAGCTGTTTTTGAACATCGTAATAGATGACAACTATATTCCCAACGAGCAGAAGGACGAATATTTCGTTATCTCGGTTTATGGAATTAAGCTGCCGTGGGTGTTGAACGAACCGCTTTCCGATGCCGTATCGATAACTAAACCGATAAATAATTTTTTTAGCAAAGTCAAGAAGTTTTTTAAGAAAAACAAAAGTACAGATTAGAGGTGAGAAAATGGGCTCTTGGGGCACTGCATTATATTCTAACGATACATCAAGTGACGTGCGCGATATGTGTAATGAAATATATCCGTTCGTAAGTGTCGAAGAAGGCACAAGACTGATTTTGAAAGAATACGCCGACATTGTAAATAGCGATGCCTTGGATAATGATTGCGCTGATTTTTGGTTTGCGATTGCCGATTGGCAATGGAAACACGGAATTTTATCAGATGAAATCAGAGACAAAGCCATTTCTTTGCTTGAAGCACATACGGGCATTGAGGAATGGGAAGAATCGGGATCAGCTTCTGACTTTAAGAAGCGTTTGGAGGTTATGGACAAATTGCTTTGCCAATTAAAGCTTCCGCAACCGCCTGTGAAGATTTCTAAATCTAAAGTTGCAAAAGCAAAGCACAAACCGGGGGATATTATTGTTTTTCGCACTTGCTCAAAAGACTATGAGTATTCCGAAACGGTGTGGAATATAGAAGAGTGCGGATTTACAGATCATTATACCGACGAGGTGGCAAGTAAGCTTTCGAAAAAGCTTTCACCGCCTTATGAAGCGTATGAAAAATATATGGCGGTCTTGTGTGTAGGTACTATTGGGGAACCTTATTCACAATATCTGCCCGATATTATGGAAACGCGAAGCCTCTATGCTTACTATGATTACATTAGCGAAAAAGAGCCAACATTGGACGATTTGAAGCGATGCGGATTTTTGCCATTGAACATACGATATGGCGCTGATGGCGACTCTTTAGGCAAAAACGCTTGGACATATACGTTTGCGTTGTTTGCACAAAGCTTTACGAAAAAAGAGGGCGGTTCGGAGCAGATTATTAGTAAGATCTGCTGTCTTGATGAAAACGAACGCTTTTATACACTGCTTTCTCAAAAGCACTATGACAAGGAGTATATACTTTTGCCTGAGCTTTTTAACGTATTCAGCGACATATATGATGAAAAGATACGCCTTGAATTGATTGGGGTGGAGCTTGATAATTTGTTGAATTCCGATAAGAGCAATCCTGCTCTGCGCACACCGAAAGAAATAGAAAAGATTATCGCTAATGAACGTTTGGAGTGGCAAAGAAAGGTCGATGCTCTTGAAACATCTGAAGCATATCAAAATGCTGACGAAAAGCAACGAATGATTATGTTAAGGGCACTTATCAAGGAAGATATGGAATAGGAGTAACTTTTCTATTTTGGTATCGGTGTTTTTGGGAAAATATCATATTAGGATGGAGACGATAATTGATGAGTCAAACTATAATAAACACATATCGAATGGACAAAAAGATCAATCCCGATGTTGTACTATGCACTCTTGAGGGATTATTAGAAAAATATAAAATTTCATATCAAGATTGCCTATGGAAATTCTCTTGTTCTATTATCGAATATGAAATTGAAGGTAAACTTCATTCCAATAGGAATAAAAACGCTATATTGAGTATTTGCAAAAAATATCCTTCTATGGATCGATTTCTCCAAAGCATTATAAACAATGCTGGCGAAGGAAATATATCCGAGTGGGTTTGCTTGCGAAACTTTGATGAGGATACCTTT
>CAZTWE010000127.1:0-2487 GCA_964617165.1 uncultured Ruminococcus sp. | reverse complement strand
ACATTAGCACCTTTTCACTATTCACTTTTACCTATTACCTAATCGACAAGTTTCGAGAGAAGAGTGAAAAGTGAAGAGGTAAGAGTGAAGAAGTAAAAATCGACAAGCTTCTGTCGAAACTTGTCGATTTTTGGTGGAGGCGTGGGTTTTAAAGCCGAACACCGCCATCGTGGTATGAAGTTTGGCATAGCACCGAACTCCCCCGATGATTGGGGGCGGCAACTTGCCGCTGGTGGAGATGACGGGAATCGAACCCGTGTCCAAAAACCACTTGATATAACTTTCTCCGTAGGCAGTCAATCTTTTGAAATTCCCCGATACAAACGCCGAGTGACAGGCTTTCTCTCAGGTAGCCCTTTAATGCATGACCGATACAAGAGCAACTCTCGGTTCATGTTCACTACTGATTTGACGCACGGTGAGAGCCGTAGTCCTCTCTCACGGTACGGGCGGCATTATGCCGCGTCACAGCTTACGCTGCAAGAGCAACTTTATTGTTGTCGTTTATTATTTAAGGTGGACATTTTGACGGGATTATCCGGCCCGCTACGCTTATCATACCTCACAGTCCCTGTCGAAACCTTTGCACCCCCATTCGGATGCATGGGATATGCCGATTTTTATCGGTAATACTATTATACACGTTTTTTCGGGTTTGTCAACAGGTGAATATTGTAAAAGTATCGTAAAAATTCGTTTTTTCCGAGGGCTTTCGTTCTGACATTTGAAAAGCGCGCGGCTCTATTGACTTGGTAATAAAATAATGATATACTAATCACAGTACAGCGAAAGGATACGCAGAAATGAAAGCTTTTGATACAGTAATTCTCGGATCGGGGTATTTTTCATTGGCTTACGCGATGACTATGTCTGTCACTCTCATAATTGAGCGCACGCATCTTTGCGACCCTACGTTTGGCGGTACATACGAATCGGTAGAGAGCTCCTCTACTGATACCGATAAGATCTTTTACGGTGGAGACAAGCACACCGAAACACGGCAGACCGCCATTACCGAAATGCTTGCGGAATACGGTGTTCAGCTGATGTCGGGAGCGATAATTCTCGGTGTGTATATGGAAAATCCCGTGTTACGGGTGCTGTGGTTTGGCAAAATGGCAGAGCAGCTGATACCACTGCTCGCATCGGATAATGAGATGCTGAGGCTTAATTCTGCCACAGCGCTCGGTATTATGGGTAGGCAAGAGGGCTTGACCGTGCTTCGCGAAGCTGTTGCCGCGAGAAGCGCGGAAACGTTCAAGGGTTTCCGACGTTCAAATCAGTACAAGAGTGCTGTAGCGATATGCCTTATCGGCAGACTCGGTGATGAGAGGGATATTGAAACGCTTGAAAAAATAGTTTTTGATGAAGCTGAGAGGGAAAAAGCCATGTACGCTGTGTCTATCAGCCCGATCGTCACGTAGAGCAATGAGTACCGCACCTGCTTTTATCAGCATTTTACCCATGCGGTAATGGCATTGATGAAGCTTTGCAAAAAGCATCACTGTTCCGATAGGCTGAAGCATGGGCTTGAGGAGCTTTTTGCAAAAGAATCGGGAGACACTCTTGTGGATTACGTCTCATGCGGAAGACCCGACGGTGCGATAGGTGAAGAAATGCACGATTTCATGGCTAACGCGCTGAAAATGTTTTAATTCTCAGCCCGACGGAAAAACAAAATATTATGAGGTGAAGCTATGGCAAAAACAACCTATGAAGATATGGCGATTGGAGATTTCAGCCTTAAAAAAATAACTATTGAATATCTTACTCCGTTTGTGAAAATCGCACTTAAAAAGTATAACGGAAGAGATACCGTCGTTACCGTTCCCGACGGTACGGTGAAAATCGGAGTCAATGCCTTTTGCGATTGCGAAAATTTGCGAGAGGTACGTTTTCCACCCCAAACGTGCGAGTTTGAGTCAGCGTTTTCGAAATGCCCCGCGCTTGAAGCTATATATTTCGATACAAACTCAGGCATAAAGTTTTATCAAGGAGCGTTTTTCGGTATAGAACAGCCGATAAAAATATATTTCGGGGGCAGCTCTGACGTTTGGCAAAAATCCGTTGCTGATTGGTATGAAACGCAAAGCGAATACGACTGTGGCTGGGGCGGCGGAGCACCGGGATTGTATTCCACAACGTGGAGAAATTCGCCTATGCATCATCGGCTCGGTGAGGATTTCTTTATAGAAGTTTATTGCAAGGGGGATGATACAACGTTTATCATGCATGGTAAGAACTCCCCAAGATGCATAACGGAAAAAAGCACCCCGTACGATTAGCGTGATGTCCCCGGCGGACAATCACGCGTCCCCATCACGGCATAGCCGTGGATGGAATCCGTCGCAAGACGGAATGGAATCGATGCAGAGCATCGTATGAAATCAAGCCGCAGGAAAATACGCTACTCTTAGCGGATTTTCAACCTTCATTTTCTGATCAGATATAAAAAAGCAGTGGCGAGGCGGAAATTTCTTTCTACCT
>CAZTWE010000126.1:0-2544 GCA_964617165.1 uncultured Ruminococcus sp. | reverse complement strand
TATCGGCATAGGAATATGCCACACCGTCACGCACGAATGTATGCTCATGCTCATCTGCAAGAACATATCCCTGTACTTCTAAAAATGACTTGAATTCACGCCATCGCTCGGCGATAAATACATGCGGGACAAGTATGTCGATATCGTCCGAACCAAGAGCATCTCCTGTAAGATACTCCAAGCCGAGCGAGCCGTACAGCAGAGGAACAATACCAAACTTGTCCGACAGAAGTCGGGCGTTTTCAAGAAAGAGATTAAATTTGTTTATGCTCATTTTCTGCAATAGACTTCAATTACATCAGCTACGAACTCTGCAGTTCCGTCGCCGTACTTGTCAATATTCTTCTTGAATCGCTCGTCGGAAACGTACATCTTGCCAAGACCTGCAAGAATCTCGTCTGTGCAAGTGTAGTAGTTGGCTGTTATGTGTGCCTGAAGCTTGGCAACAAGCGCCTGTGCTTCGTTAGAATCAGCCTCTGCGCCACTCTGCTTGCAGACCGCGAACTCGGCAAAAATCGTCATTAAGCCGTCGTTTGCTCCAGCCCACTTCTCTTTTGTATAGTTCCTTGTTTTCTTCTCGTGCTCGCGATAGGCGGCAGTGCCGCCATATCGCTCACGAGCTTCATTTAAATACTTATCATTCATTTTTATTTTCTTTGTTGGCATCATTACCGTCACTCAAAACCGCAAATACGCGTTTCAATATCATAAAAACATTAAGCAAAATCTTAATTATTAAGAAAGCTACTATTCCAACAAATATTTTCTCAAAAATCGCACTTAGGTCAATGAAATACGGAATTGCAAACAAAAGTACTACAAAAATCGAATAAATTATGTCTATCGTTATTGTTACAAAGGTCTGTTTGACAACTTCTTTCTCTTTTGAATTCGTTGTACTCTTATCTACAAGCAACGCCAAGAATGATAGCAATAATGTAGCTACTATCGAAAAAACTGTTATTATTGTTCCCGAGGCTTTGCTCATTTCTTCATAAGGTAATGATAGCGCAACTATCACACTCAAAACGATCGGAGCTACTATAAATGAAACAATATCGTACGGAGAAATCTTCCCTGTTTTATCATTGGTATAAACCTTGAACTGCTCAACGAAAATCCTAGTAATTTGCACCTTCGGATTAAGAGCAACTATTACCAACAAAACCACAGTGCAGATAATTTGCCATATTTCCATAGTATTACTCCTTATCTTCTAAAAACGTCAGCGCATATCGATCAGCTAACGCATATAAGCTCTCCTTCTTCACAGAACCGTCCACCTCGTATTCAAGCTCATTTGTAATATCATATTCTGCGATTAATCCTGAAAACTCTGACAAACTAATTTTTCTTCTAACTTGACCGAATTTAAGCGTCAGTTTTGCATCATCAAATTGATCAGTAAAAGAATCTTTAATTAGTACTGATTTGAGTTCTGTAATTGTTGGCTGTTTTCTTGTTATATTGCGCAAATATTCAACAATATTAACCGCCTTGGGCGCATTAAGCGCTATTATAACTTCTTGTTCAATCTTCTTTCGTTTCTTTTTTCCTATATTGTCAGCTGGGTCGCTCGAAAGATCTTCATAAGTGGTAATGAGGCTAAGTTTTTCCGGATGGTATTTTTCATGTCCTTCAAACATTCCATCGGATACCAACACATCTAAATGGCATACAAGTCCTTTTGATGACAAGAAAGTATTAAACGTATTTTGAAAAGCGGTTTTACATCCACTTTGTCCATATCTATGGAAAATAAACACGTTTTTCTCTCCCTTTAAATAACAAAAAACGCTATGACTATATATAGCAGAATTTTTGCTGCCATCAAAGCGCGTTATAGCATTTGTATCGTGTGCAACAACAGTAAAATCTTCATTTGCTTTTCCTGCTTTAGGATGGACAACTATACGTCTAGTATCTTCATCAATATCGTAATCTTCTTTGCCTTTCTCCAACAAAATCGTCCTGCTTGTATATTCGTCAATCTTACTCTTTTTTATGTATTCAAAATATTGATCAAGAAGTTCAGATAAATCCATTGGCTCTTCGTTTTCATCCGACTTGATCAGCAAGTTTTCTGTATGATATTTCGGACATATTCTACACTGATAAGCAGTGAAAGAGTGTGTTACTTTTCTTTTATCCTTCATTAATTTTACCTCTGCATGTTTTGGCTTGATAATTTTTCAAGAATTTCTTCGTCTGCCGGGCAGAATTCATAATTTGATATTTCGCTCGGTGATATCCATTGAATATCGTTATGCTCAATTTTCTGTGGTTCGCCCTCGGCAATCGTGGCATTGAACAGCGTTAGATGTACCGCCAAGTCGGGATACTCGTGTATGACATCCATAAACACATCACCAACAGAAAGAAGAACATCCAATTCTTCCTTACACTCTCTAACGAGCGCTTGTTCCTTTGTTTCACCTGACTCCACCTTGCCGCCAACGAACTCCCAAAGAAGTCCTCTCGCCTTATGCGCCGGGCGTTGGCATATCATGAATTTATCGCCCTGCCATATAAGGGCTGCTACAA
>CAZTWE010000125.1:0-2845 GCA_964617165.1 uncultured Ruminococcus sp. | reverse complement strand
TCCTCGAGCGCGAGGTACAGAACAGTTCCGCGTTTGGTCGGCAGATTCCAGATGGGCTCGCCCTTGGCGACGCGTACGCCAATGTCAAGCACCATCCATTGGGTGCGCCTCCGAGCATCGAGATGCCCTCGGGCAAAAGTGTTTCGATGCAGAAGCTGCGCTTTGGTAGCCTCTTATCTATTAAGGTTTCGCCGTCGATCACGGCGAGTGGTTTGGGGATTTGTTGCATTTGTTTTTTCTCCTTTGGTTTGGATTTTTTGTGGTTTGGTCTTTCAATTTTTGCTGGCATGTGATATAATACAGTAAAACGAACTCGCCGTACATACGCAGTTGATCTTATCGATTTTTTATAAAGTTTGATTACAGACACGGAGGTGAAATGTTGAAGAGAAATAGCGAAAGACTTTCCTATGCTTGATAGCGTAGAAGCAGCTCAGATTTTATCAATGGATAAAGCTCTGCGTGCGGAATACTATTTCCGTTCACCGTGTAATTACTATTGCTATCTGTTCCTTATGCTTTTGAACAAGAAACCGAATGTGGCACGATGCCAATGCTGCGGAGATTACTTTGTTCCCAAAACAAAAAAGTCACACTTTACTGTGACCGTGTGATTAAGAATGGCAAGACCTGCAAACAGATTGCTCCGCACCTGAAGCGAAGAATCAATGCGGAGAATGACGAGGTTTTGAAAACTTATGAGCGAACAAAGCAGAAGATGTATAAGCGGTATGAGCGTGCATGCTGCTCTTTAGATCCGTTGCCGCGCGGATTGTCTTGGCAAGAGTACACCAAGTGGATCGATCTTGCAGGTGCAGCAAAAACCAAATATCTTCTCGGAAAAATCACAGCAGAAGAAGCACTTGAAATTATTGAGGTTAAAGACTAACACAAAATTAGGGCGATATAATCGTTAAGATTATGCCGCCCATTTTTTGTTCTTATCTAATAAAAATGCCACATGCGGCAAAAACATTAGATGAACCTATTGCATTTTTTGTAAAAGTAGTGTATAATGTATCTAATAAAAGTGCCGCATGCGGCAAAAATATTAGATGGAGGCTAATATGGAGATTAAGAGAGATGTTTATCTGAATAGACTTATTGTCAGAAAACACAATGGCTTCATCAAGGTTATTACCGGTATTCGCAGAAGTGGAAAATCATATCTGCTCAATACTTTGTTTTACAATCATCTGCTTTCAGAAAAGATCGCCGAAGATCATATTATTAAATTCGCATTCGACTCGGCTGACGATTTAATAAAAATCGGAGAAGATCCTATCGTCCTTGATAATGAACGAGAAGATAGAAAAGTCGACCCCACTAAATTTTTGAATTGGTTGCAGCCTCAAATTGCGGATAATGAAATTCACTACATTTTGCTTGACGAGGTACAAAAGCTCGGCGCATTTGAGTCTGTTATGAACGGATTTCTTCGTAAAAGCAATCTTGATGTATATGTAACCGGAAGTAATTCTAAATTCTTATCCAAAGATATTTTAACCGAGTTCGAAGGTCGCGGAGACGAGGTTCATGTTCTTCCGCTTTCATTCTCCGAGTATTATGCATTCAAGGGCGGAGATAAGAGCGAGGCCTTTGACGATTATTCCATCTACGGCGGATTGCCTGCAGTTGTACTGATGGCAACCGAAGAGCAAAAGTCTAATTACCTTATTTCTCAAATGCAAAATCTTTATTTGCGCGATATAAAAAATCGTTACAGCTTGCAAGACGAAGTTACCGTTGGAGAAGTTCTTGATGTTGTTGCTTCGGGCATTTCTGCTTTAACCAATCCGCGAAATATCGCTAACACTATGAACACCATTCATGGGGGCAACAGCATTTGCGATGCTACTGTTGACCGTTATATTACTCACATGGAAGATGCTTTTATGCTCACTCGCGTGAAGAGATATAATGTCAAAGGCAGAAAATATATCGGTACTCCATATAAAATATACTTTGAGGATATCGGACTTCGCAATGCGCGGTTGAATTTTAGACAGATCGAAGGTACTCACATTATGGAAAACATCATCTATAACGAACTTCGTTATAGAGGCTACCAAGTAGATGTCGGTATGGTAGAGTCGCGTGAAAGGGACGCAGATGGAAAAGAAATTCGCACTCAGCTTGAGATCGATTTTATCGCTACTCTCGGAAGCAAAAAATACTATATTCAATCTGCATATGCGATTCCTGATCAAGCGAAATATGAACAAGAAACCGCTTCTTTTGATAAGACCATGGATTCTTTCAAAAAAATCGTTGTTGTTGAAAAGAGTATGAAACCACGTCGCGATGACAAGGGATATGTTATGATGGGCGTAAAGGAATTTTTGCTTGATAAGGATAGCTTAGAAGCATAAATAAAACGCAAAATGGATAGGCTCGTGTGAACCTATCCATTTTTGTTATTTAGTTAGTATACTGTCAAGCGCGATTCGCATGCCGAGACGGAAGGCGTACTCGAAGATGGCTGCTTCCGATAGACTCGCGTACTCGCTCCAACAGTCATGGAACTTTTCGAAGATCTCCTTCTGCTCGTTCGTGAAGCTTTTCTCCAAGTCCTCGTGATGCCTTGACATGTACCCAAGGAGTTCTTTCATCTCCTTTGAGTTCGCTCTGCTGTCCTCTTGCGGTATGATATTGCCGTGCCACAGCTCTTTTATAATGCTTTCCATAGACTGCACCTCCTGTTAGCACAACACAATACCACAGAAAGAGGAGAAAGTCCAGCATTATTTTGAATCTTTTTCAGAAATTTCAATGGTTTCTGAAAGGTCAATGTAGCAATCCTTATCCTTGAAGCATCGGCGAAGGTAATCGTGACCACCATCAA
>CAZTWE010000124.1:0-2870 GCA_964617165.1 uncultured Ruminococcus sp. | reverse complement strand
AAACATGTGGTCAAACCTCTTAAATCGGGAATTTCAGTGGAAGGTGCACTTCCAAAACAGTCAGTTTTTTCAAGGGTTTTCGGCTCTACTCTAAAATTCTACGCCGAGAACTGTGATTGAGACCCGAACGATGCGCGATACCACCTTCGCTACGCCTCAATCTAATGCTACCTAGGTATTATAGCACAAGAAAGCTCATTTGTCAAATGAATTTTTAAAAAATAGTGAAAATAGTGAAAATTTGTGAATTTGTGAAAAAACAAAATAAAATAAAAATCTCCTTCGGGAATACAAATTTCTAAATTTAATGGTAAAACTACTTGACTTCTATCTCTCATTCTTGTATAATTATCTCGCTTTCTTGTGGATTTTTTGTAGCAATTAAATTATACAATAAAGCAAGCGACAGCTCAATACCTTTTGGTAAAAAGCTGCCGCTTTTTTCTTTTTCAGACTATCTTAATGAGACAGCCCCTTTGCAAAACTGTCCTTTAGCCCGTCTGGCTAATTTTGATAAAACGTATATTTTTCGTTTTTTTGCTCGTTTTATTTGTTTTTACGTTGGATTTCGATTGCTTATCTTTCCGCAGGTATCGTATGAAATCGTGCGTAAGAGTATACGCTACAGCCCGGGTGCGGTCTCGCTACGGTCTCATTACAGTGTAGCTACGGTTACGCTACAGTCTCACTCGGTATCGATATTGGCTCGTTACGGTGTAGCTACGGTTGGCGCGGAGGCGATTTTTTGTTCTTACAAAGCTCGGGAGGAGAAGTCTTTAGAAAAAAATTCATTAAATTTGTCCAAAATGACGAAAGCCGCAAAGTGTCTGCCGCGAAATAAGTAAGTGTCGAATTTGTCAAGGGTAATCTTTAACAAAAATAAGTGTTTTTTTAGTGCAAAATAGAGCTTTTCGGAGAAAAGGAAAAATGTGAAAAAATCAATATCTTGTGTTTACCCCTTGACAAAAACACAAGATATGGTATAATTAGTATTGCAAGTTCACTTTTTGACACCATTGAATTTGCCGTATTTTTTTGAGCTGGAAATATATGAAAAAACAGGCTTCTACACCGTATTTCGGCGTAGGAACTTTTTATTCTCAAAATTCCCGGTACTACAGCTTGGATGCAGTTTGTATACCGATGGAATGTTGTACCGATCAAAAACCAATTCAAAATCAAATTGAAATCAATTCAAAACGCGAATGGCGGCTATTAAAACATATCGTGCCGCATGAAGCTTGTTAACAAAATTTTTTAAGGAGTTTTTTATGAAGCTTATTAAAAGAAACGGTTCGGAGGAAATATTCGACCGTGAGAAAATCGCCGCAGCGATCACGAAAGCCAACGAGGCGGTTGATGAGGATGAGAGAATAACTAAGGGGAAGATAAATAAAATTGCGATTTCGGTTGAGTCGCGCTGCGAGAAGCTTGGCAGAGCAGTCAACGTGGAAGAGGTGCAGGATATGGTTGAGAACGAGCTTATGCGCTCGGGTGCCTTTATCCTTGCTCGTGCTTATATCACGTATAGATTCAAGAGGGCACTCATTCGCCGCACGAATACGACCGATGATCAGATACTCTCTCTTATCGAGTGCAATAACGAAGAGGTAAAGCAGGAAAATTCAAATAAAAATCCTACAGTAAACAGCGTTCAGCGTGATTACATGGCGGGCGAAATATCAAAGGATATTACGAGGAGAATACTTTTGCCCGAGGATATAGTAAAGGCGCATGAAGAGGGTATGATCCATTTCCATGACTCGGATTACTTCGCTCAGCACATGCATAACTGCGACCTTGTAAACCTTGAGGATATGCTCCAGAACGGTACAGTTATCAGCGGCACCATGATAGAGAAGCCGCATAGCTTCTCAACTGCTTGCAATATCGCAACGCAGATAATCGCCCAGGTTGCCTCAAACCAGTACGGTGGACAGTCTATCAGCCTGGCTCACCTTGCTCCGTTCGTGCAGATAAGCCGTGAGAAGATCAGAGCTACCGTCCGCGAGGAGCTCTCCGATATCGGTGTGAACGATGAAAACGCAGTCAATAAGATCACAGAGGGTAGGCTTCGCGATGAAATACGCCGCGGAGTTCAGTGCATACAGTATCAGGTTGTGACCCTCCTTACCACAAACGGACAGGCTCCCTTTATCACCATATTCATGTACCTTGGCGAAGCCAAGAATGAGCAGGAGAAGGCAGACCTTGCGGTTATTATAGAGGAGACTTTGCTCCAGCGTTGCCAGGGCGTAAAGAATGAAAAGGGCGTATGGATAACTCCCGCATTCCCGAAGCTTATTTACGTTCTCGAAGAGCAGAATATACATAATGATTCCCCCTATTATTACCTGACCGAGCTTGCTGCAAAATGCACGGCTAAGAGAATGGTTCCCGATTATATCTCCGAGAAGATAATGCTTCGGAACAAGGTAGACAAAAACGGAGACGGACACTGCTATACCTGTATGGGATGCAGAAGCTTCCTGACTCCTTACGTTGACGAGAACGGTCAACCCAAGTACTATGGAAGATTTAATCAGGGTGTTGTTACTGTAAACCTTGTTGATATAAGCCTTTCGGCAAAGGGCGATATGGATAAGTTCTGGGAGATATTTGATGAAAGAATGGAGCTTTGCCACAGAGCGTTGCAGGCAAGGCATGAACGACTTTCGGGCACTCTTTCCGATGCCGCTCCTATACTTTGGCAGTACGGTGCTCTTACAAGGCTTCCTAAGGGCGAAACCATTGATAAGTATCTTCACGGCGGCTACTCCACGATCTCGCTCGGATATGCGGGACTTTGGGAGTGCGTTTATGCACTGAACGGTAAAAAGCTCACCGAGCCCGAGGGCGAGGAGCTTGGT
>CAZTWE010000123.1:0-3022 GCA_964617165.1 uncultured Ruminococcus sp. | reverse complement strand
GGTCGTCAGCAAGGACTATGCCAAGGGCGCCAGCTACTTTGAACCCAGCCACATCGCCAGCATCAATGAAAAAATTGAAGCCCTGGCTGATGGTGAATCCATTTTCTATATTGACATCAACGATTCTTTCGCCGCTGCAGACGGATATCTGAATCCCACGATCTCCTCTGACGGCTGTCATCTGTATTCCGCTACCTACGTTGACTGGGCAAAGCTCATCAGCGTAGATGTGGGCGCGCTCGGAATCGAATAAGCATCAAAAGGTACCGTTTTTTGAAACGGTACCTTTTTCATATTATCACCTTCCCGTGGCATACTAGCAAAAAAGACGGGAAGGTGATTTTTCGTGGTTAAGCTAAAGCAGGGCCGTCAGAGTTTCGTACTGCCGGAGCCCCCGGTGATTTGCGCATGGGCCAGTGTAGCCGGAAAAAAGGAATCAGAGGGTCCCCTTGGGCACTGTTTTGACGTGACCAGCAGCGATGCCTATTTCGGCCAGGACACTTGGGAACAGGGCGAAAAGCAGATGCAGCTCATCGCGCTGGAAACTTTGTCGAAAAAAGCGAAGATTCGGATGGGTGATCTGGGACTGGTTTTTTCGGGCGATCTTTTGAACCAATGTATTGGCTCCTCCTTCACCCTGCGGAACATGGGGATCCCTCATCTGGGCCTTTACGGAGCCTGTTCCACCATGGCAGAAAGTCTGCTGCTGGGGTCCATGGCTGTAGGCGGCGGATTTTCCGACCGGGTCGTAGCGATGACGTCCTCCCATTTCGCATCCTCCGAGCGGCAGTACCGTTTTCCTCTTGGTTACGGCGGGCAGCGAACACCCACCGCCCAATGGACGGTCACCGGCTCCGGTTCAGTGCTCCTTTGCGCCGGTGGAAAAGGCCCTAAAATCGAAAGTGCCACGGTGGGTACCGTTACCGATCTGGGTATCAAAGACGCAAACAATATGGGAGCAGCCATGGCCCCCGCCGCGCTGGCAACCATCCGGGCCCATTTGGAAGATCTGCGGACCGCTCCCGAGGATTATGATCTCATCGTAACGGGAGATCTGGGACAGCTTGGCAAGGAACTGCTTCTGACCCTTGCACGAAAAGAAGGGCTGAATCTTGGGGGGAAGCTGGTGGACTGCGGCACACTGGTATTTGACCTCGAAAAGCAGGATGTGCATTCCGGCGGTTCCGGATGCGGCTGCAGCGCCATCACCCTTTGCGCGGAGCTTCTCCCAAAACTGAAATCCGGAAAGCTGAAAAAGATCCTCTTCTGCGGCACCGGGGCGCTGCTGTCCCCCACTTCTACCCAGCAGGGTCTGCCCATTCCCGGCGTATGCCACGCTGTCTGTATCACAGGAGGAGCATAAATGGACTATCTCAAAGCGTTTCTTGTGGGTGGGGCGCTGTGTCTCATCGGCCAGATCCTCATTGATAAAACAAAACTGACCCCGGCCCGAATCCTTGTATGCTATGTGGTCATCGGTGTGCTTTTGGGCGGATTGGGGCTCTACGAACCCCTGATCGAATTCGCCGGAGCCGGCGCGACAGTTCCTTTGACCGGCTTCGGCAACAATCTTGCCAAAGGTGTGCGGGAGGCTGTGGATTCCGATGGATTCCTTGGTATTTTTTCGGGAGGTCTGAAAGCATCAGCCGCAGGCATCACCACAGCCATCGTAGCGGCACTGGCCGTCAGTCTGATTTTTAAAGCCAAGGATAAATCCTGATTTTCCGGGTATGCTAGTCCTGCGGCAAGGCCGTAAAGAAGAATTACGGAGGAAAGCATCATGAATAACTATCAGAACAAGAACCAGAATCAGAACAACCAGAATTCCAATCAGAAGTCCAATCAGAATCAGAATTCCAACCAGAACTCCAACCGCACCAACAGCGAGAACCAGAACTGCCGCTAAACGGCAACCGGGGCAGCCTTTTCACTGCCCCGGATTTTTTATACTGGAACGAACTGATCGATCCGGAAAAAGTACAGGTAGGATGCCTTGACCTTCGTCTCAAAGATCCGGGCCATCGCTTTCCCGTAAGCGTGTACCTGGGGACGGTAGCGATCCACCACCGCCTGCAAGGTTTCCGCTGTCACATAGTCTGTTTTGAAATCCACGATCACGATCCCGTCCTCCTCCATAAGCGCGCAGTCTACCACGCCCTGCAGAAGAACCTGTTCTCCTTCCAGTCCGTCACCACAGGCCGCCGCATCCTCCAGGATAGAAAATTTGAATTCCCGAAGAACGTTTTCGCCTGCGCGCAGCTTTATTCCCAGAGGTGTGGAGAATAATTTGGCAACGCCGGCACAGTTGACCATGTTCCCTTGCTGAGGCGTAATATATTCCTCCCGAACCAGCCGCTCCACCTCCGCTTTGACGGCGCTTTCATCGGTGCAGGCCTCGTAGCGGATATGCTGCAGCACTACATGGGTGGCATTGCCGAATTCCTTACCGCGCGCTCCCTCACAGCCGTGATAAGCCGCACGCCAGCTTCGGTGGGGACGTTCCGCATCCATAGCATTTTCCGCAGCTTCCTGATCTTTGGCGCGGCCCTTCAGGGCTGTTGCCGTCTGCTTGGACGGCGTCTCCGTAGCAGGAATATGCCCGTACCGGAAGGCCAGCGCTTCCCGCAGCGCATCCACAGTTCCGGTGGGCAGCGATGCCCTTTCCGTCTGAGCGTTGATCGTGCCCGCAGCGGAAACTTGCGGTTCATCCACACAGATCTGCCAGGGATACTCCGAAAGATAGGTTTCGGAGGGTCTGCCGCCAAGATTATGCAGCGCTCCGGCTTCCGTCCGCTGCAATGCCGCGTACAGCACCCATTCTCCCGGGCAAACCACCCCGGAGGTCATCAGCTCTTTGCTGCAGATATCCGACCTTAGGGCAATATCCTGGACCTCCCCTGCAGGATCGTGGGATGCGTAGGTCATAATGAGCCGGTCCTTCGCCCGGGTCATGGCCACATACAGCACACGCATTTCCTCGCTGAGACTTTCCGCAGCCGTCTTGGCCCCAATCGCACGTTTT
>CAZTWE010000122.1:0-3098 GCA_964617165.1 uncultured Ruminococcus sp. | reverse complement strand
TTGCTTTTGTACTCCAAAACCGCCGTTTTTGTTAGCTCCTTGCCGTCCATAAAGGAATAAAATACCCGTAGGTCGTGTAGGTACTTTTCCACCGTTGCCGCGCTCCGTTCCTCGCTAAATAGATGCGCTTCAAAATTCCGTAATTGTTCTTGATTTAACTGCCTTTCCATTTCAAACCTCCGTTTACAGTTTTATATAATTATTTTACTATAAACGGCTTTTAATACGCTCGCGCTATGATAGCCTGAGCTTTTTTCTAAATTATGTGACGACAAAATTAACCGAGCCAGAAAAGCAGATCGACTCTGCCTTTATAAAGAAATCGGGTTCGTACATTCTCTCTGCCACTGCACCACTTTAAGCCTATGTCAAAATTGAATTGCAAAACGTTTTAAGCAAATGAAAGGAATGATGAGAAATGGGCAAGCGCGATTTTGGAAAATATGATATCTACGTAGGTAGCGGCGGCAAATTCGATATTAGAAACGGTAAAGACATTAAAACGATATCACCTGAGGAAAAGGAAAAGATCGCAAGTCTTTTTTCCGAGTATCTGTTAAAGATCCATTATACCGATGAAGATCGTTATGACGGTGGAGACGATGATCGCGCAAGTGATTATTACAGCTGCTCTGACACTTACGTTTACAGAGAAGTGGACGTAGAGTGGGGCGCTGAGGGCTTGGTAATGCATGACGGTGAAATTACAGGCGTAGTGTTTTACGTAAAAGACGGTGATAGTGTATACGCAGTATTCGTTATCATGGAGCTTGTAAAAAAGGAAGATACTTCCACAGGAGAAAAGAATTCGGATAACGTTTGAGCTCGTAATAAGCTCTGTAGCCTTAATTTTCATCATTTGAGATAAGGCATAAAAAAGCACACGCCCCGAGCAGATCACACATTCTCGGTATGGCGTGTGTTTTTTCTGTATTGTAAAGGTGATATTCCGTATCTGTTTTTGAATACGGTGTAGAAATAAGCTTCCGTACTGTAAAAGGTGCGCGATGCAACGTCGGATATCTTGATATCGGTATCTTTAAGCAGAATGCATGCCGCAGCGAGCCTCTTTTCGGTGATAAGCTGAGAAAAGTTACAGCCGTATTCCTTTTTGATAACACGTGTTATCTGCTTTTCGCACAGATGAATATTTTGAGACATATCGGCTAGGGTGATCCTTTTCGATATGTTTTTATTTATAAAATCTTCTATGGCACTGATATGACGAAATCTTTGCTCTATCTCCTTTTTCTGCTCCAAATACTCGGGGTTAACCGAAGATAGCACCTCTATGAATAGCAGTGACGCAAGATGTGCTGCCGCCGTCTCTGCGGAATCCGTATTCTCTGCGGTTTTCTCGGTCAGCTTTTCTATATAAAACGCGACCACGTCCGATAGGGGAAGCTCGCAGATTCCGTTTTCCGTTGCTTTTTTAATATCGGCTTCTGCGTGGGATTTTTTGTCAAACGAGAACAAAAGGCGATAGCTGGCTCCGCCCGATGGAACAGAGCAGTGCTTCAGCTTGGGAGGAATTATAAGCACGGTGTTCCGATAATCTTTCGTAAAGCTTTCGGTAACAAGCCTGAGCTTTCCCGAGGTGACAAAAAATATCTCGTAGGTAAAATGCGTGTGCGTTCCGGCAATTGCATCAAAATCCGAATTGCTCCGTTCGGCAAGAAGCGGTGATGCTCCAACTCTGAAAACGTTCAGGTTGTTACCCGCAGCGTTTATATAAAGTGTGTTTTTAGGTTTGACGTATTCGATCTTATCCATAAGCCGTTCCAAATCCGTTTATCGTTACAAAAAGTATAGCATCAAGGGAAAGAAAAGTCAAGTTTTTTTAAAAACTTTAAAATAAGGACATTTTAAATTACCGTTTGTCCTCACCGACTCTTGAAGCTCGATGCTTTTTGATAGTATAAAAACGGTCTCGGTATATTCCGGGAATGAAAACAAACTGTCGTAGGGAGAAAACGTTATGATAAATATGAAGATCAACACACGAAAAAAGCATGAAATATCCCCATATCTTTATATGTGTACCCATGATAAATTACGCATGGAGCGGAATTTATCACAATCAGGTCGGAACTCACGAATTTATAGACTTTTGCAGAAGAATAAATGCCGAGCCTATGATAGTTGCCAATATGGAGTCGGAGGGACTTAAATTTTGGTCTCATCCGAGGAAAGGCGGAATGCGCCTCGGCACTGCCGCAGAAGCAGCCGCTTGGGTAGATTACTGTAACAATTCCGAAAATCCCGAAAGAATAGCAAACGGTGCCGAGGAGCCGTTTGGTGTAAAGTATTGGCAGGTAAACGCAATAATGATACCGACTCCCATAAGGGCAGGCACTCCTTATCTACAGCCCGTCGGGGCGGTCATGAGCTTGTTTGGTAAGCATCGGGGTAAACATGGATATCAAGCATTTTCGTTGCTTCAGACCGTGCATGATAGCCGAGTGGGAGCTTGATCGCTGGCACGATGCGATCCTATCGCGCTGGAATGACGTAAACCTGTATACCATGACAAGAGGAATAAACCGTTTTCGAGGGCTTGCTATAGCGCTTTCCGAGGTGTCGGAAAAGTATAAACCGATAGAGGATATTAACGATCTTGTCGAATGGGCTGAAAATTCCCGGGAGCTGTCAAACGGTGTCTTGGCAAAAGCAATAGAGCAAAAGCCAAAGAGTGCCGCACTGAGAAAAACACTTGCATGGAGCACTGCGGTCACATAATGATGCGCAAATTCTTCGTGACAGATTGATGGAAAAAGGCTTCGATGCATTCATTTACGAAAGCCCCTCGATAAGATGAGAAATTCCGTGGTACGTGTTTGAGCTTCCCGTGATAGGCATAAGCGTAAACGCGCCTGCAATGCTTGCAGACGTTCCTCAGCTGCGCACCTATATCAACGCATACGATTCCAAGCCCTTTACAATGGAGGCTCTCGTGGATAAGCTTCTTTCGGGTAAGGATGCCTTTGTCGGAAGCGATCCTATAGATAGCTTCTGCGGACTTTGGGATGCCAAAATATAAAAGTATGAGGCAGACTCATGGGGCGTGCGGATTTAGAGCGAAAATTTTCGGCTGACGA
>CAZTWE010000121.1:0-3180 GCA_964617165.1 uncultured Ruminococcus sp. | reverse complement strand
ACTCGCAAATATTTTCATTTTTTCTTAAAACCTATTGACTTTATTTAGCAGGTTTGCGTTAAGGTAATAGGTGGAGCAAGAGCGAAATTGCGCCTTATATGCACCGACCTTTCCATCATTTGTGTTCTATTATACGAAGTCCTTTTCCGTGACCGTACCGTTCGCCCGTCCTGTCAAAAAGCACGGTGTAGGTCTTACCGCGAAAATTAAGGTGAGAGAGCTTGAAATAATCCCAGCTATCGGGAATTATCGGATCTGCCGAAAGCTCTTCCCCATCCGTATTGACCCCGAGGAGTCCACTGATTACAAGATCGCAGAAAGTGGAATGGTTATAATCCTTGCCGCGCTCATAGCCGCCCTTATCCTCGCGCCATCCCCATTCGCGTAGCAATTCTCTTGACGACCACTCGTCACGCTCGGGGTGCCTTACCTCGTCTATCCAAGGCAGCACCACTCCACCGTCGGATATGCGCGTGTGACTTGCCGCGTACTGCGAAAGCAGCTTTACGAACAGAGAAGCGTAACGCTCCCTGCCACCGTAATATCTGATAACGTTATTAAGAGCGGCAAGCGTTTGCGACGTGGCAAATGGCCAGACGTAGCCGTTCCATAAGCACTCGTGCGCTACCTCATACAAATATCGCGCATCCGTGCGATCTGCCGTTGAAATGCCGTACCGTGTCAAAAAAACGCTCTCATCATCAAGCAAGTCAAACACATCTTCCCTGCCCGCTTCGGGTATTCCGAACATCCATGGGATATAGCCTATCAGCTCCCGTGGGCTATCGGTACCGCGCAATGCATCCGCGCAAATCTCCCCTGCTCCCCGGGAATGAAGCGCCCGATAAAAGCCATTATTCCACAAATAATCGTTTATGCACCTTTTCATATGAAGGTGCTTTTCCATGTATTTTCTTTCCACAAGCTTATTGCCCGCGCGACACGCGAGCTCTGCTATCGCAAGAGCATCGGCACACATATATGAGTTCAACGTCGGACGGATGCCGCGCAGAGCTCGCCCCTCGGGAGTAGTACCGCTGATAGAGAATTCCATAGCATCGTAGTTATCCACCGACCAGAACATGCCGCAATCAAGCCCGTGAAGCTCCTCCCAGCGTTCATAATATCTACACAGCTTGGGCAGAAGCCCTATGCAAAGCTCAAAATCTCCGCTGACCCGCGCCAACTCAACCGCCGCCGATACCAGCCACGTACTATACTGATGCGAGCTGTCAGGCGTGTCGATAAGAAATTTTATGTAATCGCCGAGGTAGGCGTTACCGTTCTTCAGCCATCTTCCCTCACAAATATGGTGTCCTGCCGCTGCATTGATAACGTTATGCTTTCCGCTCCACGGTACCTTAGGCAAAAATTCGGTTATGACCCAGCCGTCCTCTGTGTGTCTAAGATGCTTTCTGTACGTCCACCATCGAAAATAATAAGTACGCTCAATATCCTCATCGGGGCACTCAAGAAGCGGAATTTCATCCGCAAGCCATGCAAGTGCCGCATCGTTGTCTATCGAATTTTTGTACGTCTGTTCATCGTTTTTGTTGAAAAGCTCTACGTAATATCTGAGTTTGTCCATCTTTCCCTGCCGAAATATTTTTCACGCAGGCAAAAGGCTTGGTGCAGTGCCTGCAACGGTAAATTTCATCTTTTTTTCAAAAAACTCTTGAATTAAGCCGATAAAAGCTCTATACTAATTATACCCCTTAACGTCCTGTTTTTCAATACCAAAAATCGTAAAAAAGGAGCAAAAATACGATATATGACTTACGGCATTGAATATAAATTAGCTGGTCGCTTCACCTCGCGCGAGGATTGGACACATCCGACAACCAGAATTCCCACGTGGGAGTTGATATATATGACCGAAGGCGAAGCATACCTTTTTGAGGGCGAGCGTGAATTCTACGTCAAAGCGGGAGATGCCGTTTTTCTGAAAGCAAACACGCTTCACGGAGGGACAAAGCTCAGTGACGGGAAGGTGTCGTTTATATGGCTGCACATCCTGCCGCGCACGCCCGAAATGCAAAGCATACTCAAAGGCCTTCCAACACAAGTCACCGATATGCTGCCAACGCAGCTGCCCGTAATGATGCGACAGCTTTTGCACCGTGCGCACATGAATATATATCCAAGCGAGGCAAACGACCTGCTCTCGGAGCTTATAATGCTTGAGTACCGCACCTTTGCCGATCAAAGAACAGAGTCGCGCTCTAATGAACGGCTGATACAAAGCATGTGCGAGTGGATACGCATAAATTCGGATAAGCCCATAACGGCAGATGCACTGTCAGCTGAATTCGTATACAACAAAGACTACCTGACAAGGCTTCTGAAATCCGCCACGGGTAGGGGTATCAAGGCGTATATCGACAGCTCTAAGATGAACAGAGTGCGGAGTCTGCTTGCCGCCTCGGATGCACCTCTGTCGCAGATTGCGGACCTTTGCGGCTTTGAGGATTACAAGGCTTTCTTGAAATTTTTCACGTATCACGACGGCATCACACCGACCGAATTCCGCAAGAGCTGCTATATGACTTTCAACAACAATCAATAATTTTACTTAAAATATGAATACCAAACAGCTTTGCGTCATATACTTTTATTGGCTTCGGTGTATATACCGCAAAGCATAAAGTTCAAAAATACAAGCAAAGCCAAAAACGCAACGTCTTGGACTAAATGCAACTCTGAATTGCACTGTTGCATTTACCTTGGCAACTTACTCTGAGAATTTACTTTTTTCAAAAATTCGTAAGTTGCCAAAGTAAAATCCGTTTTCAAAAATTTTCAAAAATATTTATTTTTTCCGAAAAGCACTTGACTTTTCGGTATTATGGTGCTATAATTGTATAGCTAGTTGGAAAGCAACGGTCAAGACATGCCGGAATGGCGGAATTGGCAGACGCCCGGGACTTAAAATCCCGTGAGATTTTTTCTCGTACCGGTTCGACCCCGGCTTCCGGCACCAATAATATCGCGGAGTGGAGCAGTCTGGTAGCTCGCCGGGCTCATAACCCGGAGGTCGTGAGGTTCAAATCCCACCTCCGCAACCAAAAAAGCCGTAAATTCCTTCTGTTTTCGTCCATAGGGACACTTTCTGACAGGTGGGTATTGGCTAATAGCAAAGGCGGACGGCGAAAGCTGTTCGCCTTTGCTATACTGTTTTGT
>CAZTWE010000120.1:0-3347 GCA_964617165.1 uncultured Ruminococcus sp. | reverse complement strand
GGCGATATCTTTTTTGTCGCCCTTTGATGGCAGGGGTAGCTGGACTCGAACCAACGATGAGGGAGTCAAAGTCCCTTGCCTTGCCACTTGGCGATACCCCTGTATTAAGTAAGAGTGAAAAGTGAAAAGTGAAAAGTGAAAAGTTATAAGCTCTAAGTAAAAACGTCAGGCGCACTTTTCGTACCGTAAGATTATATCATACCGGACGGGGTTTGTCAATAGCAGTTAAAAAAGTTTTTGCCGCCGGGAGAAAAGTTTTAATAAACTTTTGTCAAAAATTGCACTTTACTATTGTAAAGCGCATCAAGGTGTGCTATAATTATGAAAATACTATGAAAAGAGATAGTGTACATGAGAATAGTAATCAAGGTCGGAACGTCAAACCTTACGTACGGTACAGGGTGCTTGAACATACGTCATATAGAAAAGCTCGTCAAGGTGCTCAGCGATATAAAAAATGCGGGGCATGAGGTAATACTCGTTTCCTCGGGAGCGATAGCCATGGGAGTAGGGAAGCTTCACCTGACCGCACGTCCGTCAGATATCGCAGGCAAGCAGGCTTGCGCCGCAGTGGGGCAGTGCGAGCTGATGTATACTTATGATAAGCTGTTTTCGGAATATAATCACACCGTCGCGCAGATACTCCTGACCGCGCCCGATCTTGCCTCGGCTGATAGGCATGAAAAATTTGAAAACACTGTTGCAAAGCTTCTTTCGCTTGGTGTTCTTCCTATAATAAACGAGAACGACACCGTTGCAACAGAGGAAATAGAGTTTGGAGATAACGATACCCTCGGTGCAAAGGTAGCGGTAAGCGTTGGTGCAGATCTGCTTATTTTGCTCTCGGATATTGACGGCCTGTATTCGAAGGACCCCAAGCTCTCCTCCGATGCAGCTCTTATAGAAAGCGTTTATGAGCTTGATGATAAAATAATGGCGCTCGGTGGAAAAGCAGGCTCAAATCTCGGCACGGGTGGCATGGTAACGAAGCTCCGCGCGGCAAAAATAGCAACCGACGAGGGGTGCGATATGATAATAATGAATGGAGACGATCCCGAAAAGCTCTACGTAGCCGCAGGCGGCGGTAAGATAGGAACGAGATTTTACGCGAGATCGGAAAAGGCTTGATATGGAAACAAAAGAGAATAAAACGCTCAGCACAACAGAGCTGCTTTGCAGACGTGCAAAGGCGGCTGTCAGTGGCGTTTCGCTGATATCGGCAGATCAGATAAACAAAGCACTGATTGCTATGGCTGACAGCCTCGTTTTGGGCAGCGAAAAGATCCTCGCGGCAAACGCCGCCGATATAGAAGCGGCACGCGGAGAAATTTCCGAGGTCATGCTCGATAGGCTCAGACTTACCGAAAGCCGTATTGCGGCTATGGCAGAGGGAATACGCGAAATAGCCGCACTGCCCTCACCGCAGGGGGAGGTGCTCGAAGAGCGTGTACGCCCCAACGGCTTGAATATAAAAAAAGTCAGTGTTCCTATTGGCGTTATAGCGATAATATACGAGAGCCGCCCAAACGTTACCTCGGATGCCGCGGCACTCGCCTTAAAGAGCGGAAACGTTTGTATTCTGCGCTCGGGCAAGGAAGCGTACAGATCCTCTCGCGCTATAGTCGATGCGATGCAGGAGGGGCTTGTAGCTGTTGGAATATCTGCGGATGCGATAAATCTTGTCAGCGATACGACAAGAGCGAGTGCAAACGAGCTTATGCGTGCTTCGGGCTACGTTGATCTGCTTATACCGCGCGGCGGTGCGGGACTTATCCGCGCATGCGTTGAGAGCGCAACCGTTCCATGCCTTGAAACGGGTACGGGGATATGCCATATCTACGTTGACCGCGATGCGGACATAGCCAAGGCACTTGCAATAATCGAAAATGCCAAAACCTCCCGTCCCTCGGTGTGCAATGCGGCAGAGGTTTGCCTTGTTCATAGGGATATAGCAGCGGAATTTTTACCTAAGCTTTCCCTACTGCTCACGGATAAGAGAGCAAGCGAGGGCAAGCCCCCCGTTACCTTGAAGCTTGATGCGGCAGCCGCTGAGTATATTTCGGGCGAGGCAGCGGCAGAGGCTGATTTTGATACAGAGTTCCTTGACTATATACTTGCCGTTGCGGTAGTGGATAGCACAGAGGCGGCAGTCAAGCATATAGCCCGTCACTCCACTCATCACAGTGAAGCGATAATAACCGAAAATTCCGAGGCGGCACGGCTGTTTACGTCTGCTGTTGACAGTGCCGCAGTATACGTCAATGCCTCGACAAGGTTTACAGACGGAGGCGAGTTTGGACTGGGCTGTGAAATGGGTATATCCACTCAGAAAATGCATGCAAGAGGGCCTCTCGGCATCCGCGAGCTTACCACGTATAAATATATAATCACAGGTAACGGACAGATAAGATAAGATAAAGCCAAAAAACTATTGAAATAACGTACCGTGAATTTCGTTAAGCACTGTGCGGTCGCCAAAAGGCGACGGAATGGAGGATAAAATGAAGATAGGTTTCATAGGTTGCGGTAATATGGGTAGCGCACTTGCTGCCGCAATTTCGCAGAATATGCAAAATAAACTTTACATTTTCGATACAAATACCGAAAAAATGAATAGCATAGCAAAGGCTCTGGGTGCTGAGACTATGGATGCAAAAAAAATTGCCGAGTGCGTGGATATTCTCTTCCTTGCAGTGAAGCCGAATATCATCTCGGCAGCCCTCTTGCCGCTAGGTGAGGCTATTGCGAAAAATCCTTCTGTCACAGTTGTATCAATGGCGGCAGGCGTGCGCATTGATAGGCTTTCGGCTATTCTGCCTGTGGGTACACCTATAATCAGAATAATGCCGAATACACCAGTTTCGGTAGGCTGCGGCATGACCGCCTATGCGACAAACGAGTACGTGAGTGCCGAGCGCGAGGCAGCGTTCCTTTCGGTCATGAAGAGCACAGGCGAGCTTGATCGGCTCTCCGAGCAGCTTATAGATGCTGAGAGCGCTATTGCAGGCTCAGGTCCTGCCTTTGCATATATGTTTGTTGATGCACTTGCCGACGGTGGCGTGCTTTCCGGCTTGCCGAGAGACAAGGCGATACTGTACGCGGCAAAAATGCTTGAGGGTGCGGCAAAGCTGCTCCTCACCTCAGGCGAGCATCCCGGGGCATTGAAGGACAAGGTCTGCTCTCCCGGAGGAAGCACTATAGAGGGAGTTATGGCTCTGGAGCAGGGTGCGTTCCGCGCTGCGGTTTCCGAGGCCGTTGTAGCAACCTGCGAGAAAGCAAAAAAGCTGGGAGGATAGGGGCTGTCGCATTTAGGCGTAATCGAAAACAAAATTGGCGAGGTAGAAAGA
>CAZTWE010000119.1:0-3691 GCA_964617165.1 uncultured Ruminococcus sp. | reverse complement strand
CTTTGGCAAATTCCTCACCGCTTTTGAAAACGGATTTTACTTTGGCAACTTACGTAAAGTTAAATTCACAAAATCTACACGGTGTTACGATCCTACCGATAATTACTGTTTTTTAAACACTGTTTTCATAATCGTAGAAAACTTCGGTGGCGTACCGTAAAGAAGAACG
The DNA here is from genome assembly GCA_964617165.1 of uncultured Ruminococcus sp. Lineage (GTDB taxonomy): Bacteria > Bacillota > Clostridia > Oscillospirales > CAG-272 > UBA1740. Next base: position 3,522 of record CAZTWE010000119.1, on the reverse strand, counting down.
CCTACACGGTAGATCTTTGCTGAAAGCATGCCTATGCCAACAGTGGAACTGATAAGGATAATAATAGAGATCAAAATTTCATACCAGGCTACCGTACTCATGCAAATTCTCGTGAACATAGCCATAGGTGAAGTAAATGGAATATAGGAGCATATAAGCATTGCAACGTTATCAATCGAGCCGCTGCTCATTGAGAAGATGACTACCATAAATGCAATGATGAATAAAAACGTAATCGGCATTACCGAGGTGTTAATATCTTCAAGCTTGGATGCCGTAGATCCGATCGCTCCAAACATAAAGGCATAAATCAGGAATCCGAGAACAAAGAATACTATCAGATAGATAAATAACTCGATTGGAATATCAAATATAGAAGATATCAAAGGATTTGAAAGCGCATCTTTGTTGATATTATAAAGCAAAATTGCCGTTCCGAATACAATAACAAGCTGTGAAAATCCCGCAATACAAGATGCAAGAACTTTGCCAAACATCATGCTTGTAGGCTTGGCACTAGTTATCAGCAGCTCCATCGCTCTTGAGCTTTTCTCGGTAGCAACATTAGTAGCAACCATTTGCCCGTAAAGAAGAATAACCATGTATAAAGCAAAGATCATAATATAAGTATAAAAGAAATTCTGCATTTGATCTTTGCCTAACGTTTCGGTATTGCTTTCGATCTGTACTGCCATGATCTCTGCTGCTTGTTCGGGAGTCAGACCGCTCTGCACCATGGCACTAACGCGGTAAACCTCTTGCAACACGGTGTTGGCAATCTCGGTATTCACATCATACATAGATAGATTATTTACATAGTATGTATATGATGCCGCACTGTCCATTACAAAAGCACATTCAACACCGCCTGAGATTATCTCGGTTTTTACATCATCAATACTTCCTGTCGCTAACGTAACGTTATATTCTGTAAAAATATTTTCAAAATATGTTTTTACGATAGCAGATAATGTTTCGTCCTCGGCATATATGAGCATTACAGGAAAATCCGGAGACGGTATATCGCTTTCGTCATCGGAGGCGATAGCCGCAATAACGTTTGGAATGAACATTACAACAGCAATTGAAATTACGAGAAAAATCGTAATTCCGACAAAGACTTTGTTTCTCAAATATCCCATGAGCTCAAATTTTAATATTTTACCAAACTGTTTCATTGCAGATCACCTCAAATCTTTTCACCTGCATATTCAATGAATATGTCGTTGAGCGATGGCTCGAATACCCGAATTTCATCAATATCGTAGTTTTCAACTAGTTTTTTCATCATCGCCCGTCTTTCATCAGGGCTTGTCAGTTGAATAAGCAACGTTCTATCCTCACGCTCTGTACAAAGATCGCCGAACTCAGCTTTGATCTGTTCCATGTTCGTTGTGCTTACTACCAGCTTGTCTCGAATATAATTTCGCTTGATTTCGTGCAAATCTCCGCTGATTACAACTTTTCCTGCATTGATAATCGCAATACTGTCGCAAAACTCCTCTATGTAGCTCATCTGATGACTTGAAAACAGAACGATCTTTCCTTTTGATATCTGCTCCTTTACTACATCTTTGAGAAGCATTGCATTTACAGGATCAAGTCCCGAAAAAGGCTCGTCAAGAATAACAATATCGGGATCATGCGCAAGTGCTGTGATAAGCTGTATTTTTTGCTGATTTCCTTTTGACAGCGTATCAAGACGCTTATTTCGATATTCAGTCATACCTAGTCTCTCAAGCCAATAGTCAACCGCCACGGTAGCATCTTTTGTTCTCATTCCCTTTAGCTCTGCAAAATATATGAGTTGGTCGATGATGAGCTTCTTTGGATATAGTCCTCTTTCCTCTGGAAGATACCCTATGCCGATCTTATCGTAGTCAATCGGTTTGCCGTCTACAAGCACGTCGCCGTTATCAGCCGGAAATACGTTCATAAGAATACGGATGGATGTTGTTTTGCCCGCACCGTTTCTTCCGAGCAAACCGAACGCCTTGCCGCCCTCTGCGGCAAAGGTTACACCTTTGAGAACTTCTTTTTCTCCAAAGGATTTATCAATGTTTTTTAATTCGAGTAGCATTTCTTTTACCTCTGATTATTTTCCTCTACCTTATCTTCGGAGATAAGGCGTTTTGCAAGTGTCGATATGTCCTCGCGGTCGTCATCTACGTAAAAATTACGTACACGTAAAGCAGTATAAAATACGTCATCGATATTCTCAACGTTTTCACCGTATTTCTGCTTTAATAACGCAGCAATAGCAAATATTTTGTTGTAAAAACCTGCGGATATTACAAATCTTCCATACTCTCATAGCGATCCGCTAAAAATCGGAGCAATACGATACTGTCGGAGAGAGTTTCTTTATCCTCATCTAAAGAAAGCTGCGCGTTGATCAATGCTTCAATCTCCATGAGTGCAGATCGATCCTTGTAGGTTGATGAGGCGTACTCATGCTCTCGCCTGCACTGAATTTCATCAATCAGCTTTGATATACGTAAAAAGCGTTCATTACTGTATCCCATTATATTTCGTCCTCTGTTCTTACTGTATATATAATATCATATAAATCCGTTTTTATCAATGCATTAACAAAAAAATTTATTATTTATAATTTTAAGCTTTCTTAAAAGATGTTTATTGGATTTTATCAAAAAATTCATATTTTGTTCTTGACATTATCATATATATGCTTTATAATACAATTGTAAACATTTTAATAAAATTAACAAAGTTAACAATTGGAGGACTAAAAATGGAAACAAAATTGCTTGTAGTTGATGATGATGCTAATATTTGCGAAATGCTTAAGCTTTATTTTGAAAACGAGGGCTATAAAGTAAAATGCGCGAATGACGGTGTTGAGGGCGTAAATCTTTTCAAGTTTTACGAGCCTGATCTCGTACTCCTTGACATTATGATGCCCAAGAAAGACGGTTGGCAGGTTTGCCGAGAAATACGTGAGCTTTCTTCCAAGCCCGTAATAATGATAACCGCAAAGGGCGAAGTATTCGATAAGGTACTTGGTCTTGAACTCGGCGCTGATGATTTCATAGTTAAGCCATTTGATATGAAAGAGCTTTCCGCGAGAATCAAAGCTGTTCTAAGGCGTTATAATGCGCATGTTAGCAACAGCGATGAAGAAGTCGTGAAGTTTGAAAATATCGAAATCAGTCTCCAAAGATATGAGCTCAAGCTCAACGGTAAGGCCATCGATATTCCTCCCAAGGAACTTGAACTTCTATATTTCCTCGCATCGAATTGCAACAGAGTTTTTACAAGAGATCAGCTGCTTGATAAGGTTTGGGGCTTTGATTATCTTGGAGATTCCAGAACGGTTGACGTTCACGTGAAGAGACTTCGTGAAAAGCTTGAAGGCATTTCCGACAAGTGGTCACTTAAAACCGTTTGGGGCGTCGGCTACAAATTCGATACTGTGAACTGAATTTAACCGCAAAAGGCTGTCGTATTTAGGCGTAATCGAAAACAAAATTGGCGAGGTAGAAAGAAATTTCCGCCTCG
>CAZTWE010000118.1:0-3870 GCA_964617165.1 uncultured Ruminococcus sp. | reverse complement strand
TATACGAAATACAACCGTTTTCTATGGAAGGTATGGAAGGCTACGGCAACAGTGATGAAGGATTTGCCAACGTTAGATTTGATTATTATGAAGTTATAGAAAAAATTAAATAACAACCCGATCCAAAATTTTACCTCACTTTTTTGTTTTTTGGTTACGCCTAAATGACGCAGCCCCTGAATTCATTCTTTTGTGTCCGATTGTACCTCCATCGTAAATCGCGCTCCGAGTCGGAAGGCATACTCGAAGATGGCTGCTTCTTCGGCAAGGCTTACGTACTCGTCCCAGCAATCGTGGAACTTGTCGAAGATCTCCTTCTGCTCGTCGGCGAAGGTCTTTGCCAAATCTTCGTGATGCCTTGCCATGTATCCGAGCAGCTCCTTCATCTCTTTTGAGTTGTTTCTGCTGTCCTCTTGCGGAATTATGTTTCCGTGCCACAGTTTATTTATCATACTTTTCATGCGTTGCACATCCTGTTAGCACAACAACATACCACAGAAGAGAGAGTAAGTCCAGCACTTTTTCGAAATTAAATCAAACTTTTTCGTCGGGCGTTTTCTTGTTTATTGTAATCCGCTATAAGATTGCTCTGTATGGTATATCCAAAACCCGAGCAGTACACACCGAGAACGTCACCCTTCTTATGAAGAGAATTCATAAATTCATTGAAATCATCTACACCTCCATAGGGCGGCCACACGTAGGGCGGTGCCCATGGCGCTGTTCCCTCCCAATGCATGAGAAGCACCAAAAGTCTGCTGTTTGTTACTGAGCGTATTCCGTCCAGAAGGGGTAATGCGTTAGTATACGGATAAAGAGCATTCGGCTTCATATCGTCCATATCATGAATTCCGCGCATGGGGTAAGTTACAACCAATGGAGAGTCGAAATACCAATCGGGCAAAGCTTTGTTTTCAGATATTTTCTTAACCTCAGGCGGCAAATTCTCCTCAAACCATTTACGGTAATGCTCGGCAGCAGCTTCCCAGCGCCCTCCGACCGCAGACCAGATTATCGTATAATTCATCTTGAATTCTTCACCGAAATCCGTGCCGCAGTAAAGTCTGAATTGGAGCGTCACTCCACCGTCCGTGGCATAGTAATCTATTCCTTTGACTGCTCTTGCCGTATCATGCGCACCTATGTAAAGTCCAACGTCATCCCAAACGTATGCAAGCAACTGAGAGCATATCATATTCGGGAAAACAGAGTAATTTCCGTGCGAGGGATATTCAGGCTCCTTATGCTCATATTTCGGATATCGACCTTACCGTTTCCCGTAAAGCGGCTGTAAATCGCACCTTGATCGGTTTCACTGTAGTTACCCGCATCATACGCTGTAACTATACTTGTTTCGGCATCCTTGTTTCTTAACCTTATACGAAACAGCGGTTGATCTTCCCTACGGAGATTTTACGCTAGTTCATTATCATGACCGCTACGAAATAGAGCTTTGCGAGAGCGGTGACAGGCTCTTTCTCGCTAGTGGAGAGTTTTTCTCGGTATCGGCAAACGATATCATATTTATACCGCCGGGATGCCACCAATTGCCTACCGAAATCATTTGCGATGCCGTATTGCCGCTGAGCTGCTATCGCATAGCGGACTTTCGGTTGCTGACATTTCTTCCCGTGTCGGATATTCGGCACCGTCGGACTTTTACCGCGCTTTTTTGAAAATGTACGAAATGTCTCCGCTTGAATATAGAAAATCGAATAAATAGCTATGATCTGACGGATATTTCAGAGAAAAAAAGCTTAATTTGATAATATCTCACACCTTTTGTGCAAGATGTTATATTGATTTTTTTCATCTTTTGTAGTATCATAATGATGATATCATTCGGTCGTATACCGAATATAAAACTTCACACGAAAGGGTTAAAACTATGAAACTCAGAGCTCCGGCCGTTCCTCTTATTACGGTAGATCCGTTCTTTTCCATTTGGTCTCCCAACGAGGTCATCAACTATAAGCCTACCGTTCATTGGACACGCGCCAATCAAAGCATCGTAGGTTACGTCAGTATTGACGGAGATACCTATTCATTCCTCGGATTTCAGAGAAATGCCAAGAAAATGCAGCAGACCGAGATGGACATAACCTCGCTGTCCACTCTTCTTACGTTTGAAAATGAAAAAATAAAGCTTTACGTCAGATTTATGACGCCTATGCTTCCCGATAAGCTTGATATACTTACACGCCCTGTCTCTTACATGGCTGTAAGCTATGAAAAGAAATGTGATTGTGTAAACAACGTATCCGTTATAGTTGAAGCCGATACGTCACTCTGCCTTAACCGCCTTAACGAGGCTGTATGTGATACCGCTCCCGTTAACCTTGACGGAGTAATTGGCATACGCATGGGCAATAAGGAGCAGAACGTTCTTAACAGAAGCGGTGACGATCACAGGATAGATTGGGGCTACGTCTATCTTTGCGCTCGCGGTGAAGGCGAAGCTTGCGCTACTGTTAATCCCAAGAATGAAAAGGATACGAAAATCAAGCTCACAGCTCCCGTTGCAGCAGGCGAAGAAAAGCTCATAATGTTTGCGTACGATGACATTGCATCTATCAATTATTTCGGCAAGCAGCTTAAATCTTACTGGAATAAGGATGGCAAGACTATTCAAGAGGCTTTGGTTGAGGCCGCGAAGGATTACGACACGCTTAAGGGCGTATGCGATGATTTCTCGGACAAGATGTGTTCTGAGGCGTACCTCGCAGGCGGTGAAAAATACTCGGATCTTCTCTGCCTTGCGTACAGACAGGTTATGGCGGCTCACAAGCTTGTTGTTGACGATAACGGAGATATACTTTACATATCGAAAGAATGCTTCTCCAACGGATGTGCGGCAACGGTTGACGTTTCCTATCCCTCAATTCCCCTCTTCCTTTATTACAATACAGAGCTTGTAAAGGGCATGCTTCGTCCTATCTACAAATTTGCAGCTTCGGATTCATGGAAATATGACTTTGCACCCCATGATGCAGGTCAGTATCCTCTTGTAACAGGTCAGGTTTACGGACTTGTTCGCGCAACCGGTGAGCTTCTCCATGAAAAGCAGATGCCCGTTGAAGAATGCGGCAACATGATCATCATGGAAACAAACATTGCTATTTCCGACGGTAATGCAGATTTCGCAAAGCCCAATATGGACGTTCTCAAGGGCTGGTGCGAATATCTTATCAAGTACGGTGACGATCCCGAAAATCAGCTCTGCACCGATGACTTTGCAGGTCATCTTGCGCATAACTGTAACCTCACGCTCAAGGCTATAATGGGAATTGCCGGCATGTCTATAATTTGCAAGATGCTCGGTGAAACCGATGAAGCCGAGAAGTACATGGCTATCGCAAAAGAAAAAGCGGAAAGCTGGATAGGGCGTGCAAAAAATCCCGATGGAAAGTCTTACCGCCTTGCTTTTGATAAGCCCTGCTCCTTCTCCATGAAGTATAACATGGTATGGGATAAGATTTGGGGAACAAACATTTTCCCGAAAGAGGTATTTGAAACCGAGCTCAAATCCAATACCGAGACCTTTAACAGATACGGTATGCCGCTTGATTCCAGAGCGGAATACACGAAGTCTGACTGGCTCGTATGGGTTGCTACCATGGCTAAGAGCAAAGCAGATTTCAAGAAATTTGTTGCTCCTCTTTGGAAATTTTATAATGAATCCCCCGACAGAGTTCCGATGAGCGACTGGTATGACACAAAATCAGGTTATATAATCGGATTTATACACAGAACCGTACAGGGCGGTCTGTTCATCAAGATGCTTGATGAATCCGGAAAGCTTAAACTCAAATAACACGGGGCTGTCGCATTTAGGCGTAATCGAAAACAAAATTGGCGAGGTAGAAAGAA
>CAZTWE010000117.1:0-3893 GCA_964617165.1 uncultured Ruminococcus sp. | reverse complement strand
TTCATTTTTTCTCATTTTTCTCTGATTTTCATAAATTCTTAATGAGACAGCCTCTAGTCTGTGAGGTATTATTCTTCGCTGAAGTTGTCTTTGCCAACACCGCAAAGAGGACACTCGAAGTCGTCGGGAAGATCCTCGAATTTTGTGCCAGGAGCTATACCGAGCTCGGCATCTCCGATCTCTTCATCATAAACCCATCCGCATGCATCACATACATATTTTTTCATAAATGTAAAGTTTCCTTTCTAAAATAAATGTTTTTATTATATTTCTGCTTTCCACAAACCGTGAAGATTGCAGTATGCATAAACCGCGATAGCCTTTTCATCTGCGAGAGCAAAAGTAACCTCGGGAGCCTCACCGGGATTAAGGCTCTTACGCTGACCTCCCTTGTCGGTTTCAAGATATACCCACGTGATACTGTGCTCCTCTGTCATAGGATGAAGAACGGAGCCTATCGTTACCTTGACCGTGTTTCCCTCAACCGCTACAACGGGTATATGCTTTTCGCGGCTTGCTTCCACTGTTCCCGCTTCCAGCTTTGCCATTTTTTCTCCGCAGCATACGAGCGATACGCCCGAATCCTGTATTTTGCCTGCGATATTACCGCAGTGCTTGCAAATGTAAAATCTGTTTTCGTTCATGTTATTATCCTCCAAATATTGTATTTTTATTTACCTGTTCGTTATTTTATTTCTTCAAAGTCGGATGCACCGTGCTTGCAAAGTGGGCAGATATAATCCTCCGGCAGCTCCTCACCCTCATATACGTAGCCGCATATCTTGCATACGTATCCCTTTTTGCCCTCGGTCCCAGGCTTCGGTTTTACGTTGCTTTGGTAGTAGGTATATGTCATGGTTTCTTTGTCCGAAAGGACTCTTGCCTCGGTCACCGAGCATATAAACATGCCGTGTGTATCAAGATCAACGTACTGCTCTACCTTGAGAGACATAAACGAGTTGATATATCTCGGAAGAAAAACGAGTCCGTTATCCGAGCGCAGGGGAGTGCAGTCTGCAAACTTATCAACGTTTCTGCCGCTTCTGAAGCCGAATGCCTCAAATACCTTGAAGGGTGCATCGACTGTCAGGCAATTTACGTTCATGATACCCGTGTTCTTGATTATATGATGTGAGTAGTTGCTCTTATTTACGGTTACGGCAATTTTGTTCGGATTGTTCGTTACCTGCGATACCGTGTTGACTATAAGGCCGTTGTCGCGCTTTCCGTCATTTGACGTGACGACGTAAAGTCCGTAGCCTATGTTGAACAGCGCAGAAAGATCATTCCTGTTCGCAGAAGAGCTTTGTGCCACGTATTCACAGCACAGCTCATCGGAAAGAGCATCAAGCTCGGCACTCGATTTTTCATTCAGAGCCGAGAGGATAGTTACGGTATTCTCGGCAAACGTTATATTCTTGCTTCCCTCAAGCATACCGCGCATTACCTTTGCGGCAAGAGGTGCCCAGCTTCCGTTTTCGATAAAGGCTACCGTGCGAGAGCTGAAATTACGCTCGGTAAGGTGATTTACGAATTCGCGCATAAAGGGGAATATATCTGCGTTGTAGGTAGTGGTTGCGAGGACAAGCTTGCTGTACCTGAAAGCGGCAGCCACAGCCTCGGAGATATCGCATCTTGCAAGATCGTATACTGTGACGGTAGGGCATCCCTTTGCTCTGAGCTTTTCCGCGAGCTGAGATACCGCACGCTTTGTGTTACCGTAGACCGAGGTGTAGGCAATAACCACACCGTCATCCTCAGGCTGATAGCTCGACCAGGTGTTGTAAAGACCGAGGTAGTATCCAAGGTTTGAATTTAACACGGGTCCGTGCAAGGGGCAGATTATTTCAATATCAAGCTCGGAAGCTTTTTTGAGAAGCTTTTGTACCTGCATACCGTATTTTCCAACGATGCCGATGTAATATCTGCGTGCCTCGTCTGCCCACGGCTCGTCTGCATCCGCAGCGCCGAACTTGCCGAAACCGTCTGCCGAGAAGAGGACCTTATCAGTGCTGTCATAGGTGACGATTACCTCAGGCCAATGCACCATAGGCGCTGTTACAAAGGTGAGCGAATGATATCCGAGGGGAAGCACGTCACCGTCGGTTACAACTATGCGCTTATCCGAAAAATCCGTACCGAAGAAGTTTTTCATCATAGCGAATGCCTTTGCCGATGCAACTATTATCGCCTCGGGATAAGCCGCAGTGAAGTTCATGATATTTGCCGAGTGATCAGGTTCCATGTGCTGAACTATAAGGTAGTCGGGCACTCTCCCGCCGAGTGTGTTCTGGATATTATCGAGCCACTCATGGCAGAAGGCAGCATCAACGGTATCCATAATTGCAATTTTTTCGTCAATAATGGCATAGGAGTTGTACGCCATTCCCGAGGGAACCCTGTACTGTCCCTCAAACAGGTCGATCTTCCTGTCGTTGACACCGATGTATTTTATATCGTTCGTTACTTTCATGTTAATTCATCCTTTGATTTTATTTAATTCTATTCTAGCACGTTTTGTAAAAAGATTCAATATCAAAACGCAAGATTATTCGATTATTTTACCGTCGGTCGATATGGTTACTACTTGCCACGGAATAAACTTTCCACTTGCCTGTATAGCACGCTTTGCCGCGTTTTCTATACCGCCGCAGCAGGGTACCTCCATGCGTACGATCTTTACGCTTTTTATATCGTTATTGGCAATAATTGCGGTGAGCTTTTCCGCGTAGTCCCCCTCGTCAAGCTTGGGGCAACCGATGAGAGTTATATGATTTCTTATAAATTCGTTGTGGAAATTCCCGTAGGCGTATGCGGTGCAGTCGGCGGCGATAAGGAGATTTGCTCCGTCAAAATACGGTGCGTTTGCAGGCACCAGCTTTATCTGGCATGGCCACTGCGAAAGCTGACTCGCCACGGTTGCCGTCCTTGCCGTTTTGGTCGGGTCTCGTTTTATAGCAGCGGCTCTTGTACCCGGGCATGCGCATGCACTGACAGCTTTCGTTTTTTTCTTTGATGCGAGAACGGCTGCTTCGTCGTAAGCGGGAGCCTCGCGCTCCTCAAAGGTTATCGCACCGGTTGGGCAAGCAGGCAGACAATCTCCGAGCCCGTCACAGTAGTGCTCCCGTGTCAGCTTTGCCACACCGTTTACCATTTCTATGGCGCCCTCATGGCATGCCTTAGCGCAGGCACCGCAACCGTTGCATTTATTTTCATCTATCTTTATAATTTTTCTTATCATGATCTTCTCCCTTAAAAACATTTTCCGCTCTTGCAATCCTCGGCTGCACCGCACCTGAAGCAAACCTCATTCGGGCATTGCTGAGTCTGTATCATATCGGCTATATTTTTTACCGTAGTTTCCGCTATATTGGATAACGCCTCTTCCGTAAGAAACGCCTGATGCGAGGTAACGATAACGTTGGGCATCGAAATAAGCCTTGCAAGTACGTCGTCATCAATTATATGCCCTGAGAAATCCTCAAAGAAGAGCGCGGATTCTTCTTCATACACGTCAAGGCAGGCTGCACCTATGTGCCTTGATTTTATTCCGACAAGAAGTGCTTCGGCATCTACAAGCGCACCGCGCGAGGTATTAAGGATAACTACTCCGCGCTTGCACTGCGCAAGAGAAGCTTCATTTATTATATGATAGGTATCTTCCGTGAGAGGGCAGTGGAGCGATATAATATCGCTTGATTTGAACAGCTCGTCAAGCGGAACGTATTTTACTGTGTCACCGTTATCAAGCCCCTCGCATGGGAATTTATCATAGGCGAGTATCTTCATTCCGAAGCCTCGGCAAATATCTATGAACACTCTGCCGATGCGGCCCGTGCCGATAACTCCAACCGTTTTTCCGTGAAGATCGAAGCCCGTCATGCCGTTTAAGC
>CAZTWE010000116.1:0-3900 GCA_964617165.1 uncultured Ruminococcus sp. | reverse complement strand
ACTTCTTACCAACTTCCATAACTACGTCGGAATACATCTGGATGAATCTTCTGTAGCAGTCGTAAGCCCATCTTGCATTGCCGGACTTCTTAGCCATAACCTCAACAACTTCTTCGTTGAGACCAAGGTTAAGAATGGTGTCCATCATACCGGGCATGGATGCTCTCGCACCGGAACGTACGGATACAAGAAGGGGATTTTCAAGATCGCCGAACTTCTTGCCGGTGATTGCTTCCATCTTTACGATGTTTTCCATGATTTCTGCCATAATGGCATCGTTGATCTGCTTTCCGTCCTCATAGTACTGTGTGCAAGCTTCGGTAGTGATAGTGAAGCCCTGGGGAACGGGAAGGCCGATGCCTGTCATCTCAGCAAGGTTTGCACCCTTACCGCCGAGGAGATTACGCATGTCCTTGTTACCTTCAGAGAAGAGGTAGACATACTTCTTGTTCATAAAAGTTTCCTCCAATATAAAAAATATTTATTATCGCTGTCAGCGCGCTTGAAAAGGCGCGAAAAAATCCGACCTCAAGCGTCGCGACACATATTATAGCACAAAATAATTAAAAATTCCATATCTGCATAAAAAAAAGCTTTGCTTGTCCGCATTATTTACAATTTGTTAACATTTTCACATACTTTGCTATACTAATCAAATTCAAGCTTTTTGCCGCAAATCAAAAAGCATGGCACAGTGACCGTAACAGATCACCGCCATGCCTTTTATTTCGATAGGTAACTTTTAGTGCAGCTTTATCATCCTCTTTGTATATTCGGTATGTATCGGATGATTGCAATCGCTGCAGTGGCTAAGATGGAATTCGCTATCCTGATGCAGCTTGTAAAGCTCTTCAGCAGCGAGCCTTGCCTTTGCTACGGGAACGTCTGCATCGGGGAAGCAATAGTAAAGAGCCTTACTGTTACCTATACATATTATATCGCCTATCTCATACCAATAGTAGTCAACGTTTATGCTGTGCGAAGCAAGAGCCTTCTGGCTGACGTTGAGCTTACCTTCGCAGCCCGTGAGATGGAAGCCCTCGAGCGTGTGGCTAAGCCTTCCCGTACCAACCGAATAAAGCGCCTTGCAGTCATGCATTATGCTTATCTTTACGGGAACGTCAAACGAGTAAGTACCGTCAACAAGCTCCTCTCGCACCTTTTCTCTCTGCCACCTGAACCAATCGGGAATGTGGGAGAATTCCGTATCTCCGTCATCAGCGGAAAGCTGACCGTACTTGTCCATGGTGTAGGACTTCTCACATGCATCGCAACGAAGCTTCACACCCTCGCCGCGCATAAATCCCTCCGTGCCGCAGTGCGGGCAAAGGTAGAGCGTTCTTTCAAGACCCTCACAAAGGAAAGGAACGTCAATTTCTATCTTATTATCTCTTTGCCATGCGAAGTTATCAAAGGTGAACGCCATATCGATCCGCCTGTCCATTTCCTCCGAATCGAGCTCGGCAGCCTCCTCTTTTGTAAAAAGCGTGGATATATGAGCACTTACGGGAACCTTACGCACCCTCAGCTCGTTGTAAAGGGGATCGCGCAGATATGCGCCCTCTGTTTTTATGAAAACCGTTGGCACACCGAGAAGCTTTGCAAGCTTGCCGAGCTTCGGTATAGCGGTTGCCGTACCGTCAAGTGAATATCCTGCTTCGGGATACATAAGCACGTTGACACCGTTTTTCAAAGCATGTCTCATATCCTGCAAAAGTGCAAGCTCGCTGACGAATTTTTTCGTTGGGATGCATCCGAGCCAACGCATGACCCAATTCTTTCCGACCATAGCATCATATCCGCACACGATGCTGAAAGGGCGGGGAAACATTATTCTGTGAGCTATCTGCATGTCTATAAAGCTGGAATGGTTCATCAAAACAAGGCACGGTCCGTCGGATTTCGGAGGCAACTCGCCCGTGCATTTGAATTTTGCGCGCCACAGATCCACCACCGATATAACGTTGATGAGTGCTCTCAATATAATGGAAGGCTTTTCGGGCTTCTTATGCTTTGGAATTTTTATTGCCATTACGTCATCGTACGACATTTTTACTGTTTTGATTTTCATATAGCATTCCTCGGTATGACTTGAATTTTTGTACAGTTATGTACATTTTATCACAAAAAGGTGAATAAATCAATAGTGAATTGCTATTTTGGCAAAAAGTGCTGTCTTTCATCCGCAATAATAGGGCAATTCGCCTAAAAACAGAGTCGGGCAGAGCTCCTTTACGGATAACTCTGCCCGACTGGCTAATTGATATTTATTCCTCTTCGGTCTCTTCTTCGGGCGGATTAAGCTTGATTACTCTGAGGTTTTCAATACGCTTACCATTCATTTTCAGAACTCTCGCGTGCAAACCGTCAGCCTCAAATTCATCACCCTCTGTGGGAATTCTGCCAAGGGCATCCATTGCCCAACCGTTTACCGTGAGCGCATCCGGCTCAACGTCGATTTCTATTTCGCTGAATACCTTACTGATATTTGCCTTGCCGGAAAGTATGTATTCTCCCTCTCCAAGCTCGCTTACGTCTATCTCGATATTGTCATGCTCATCCCAGATATCACCGACTATCTCCTCAATGATATCTTCGAGCGTAACTATACCCGCAGTAGAACCGTATTCGTCGGTAACAACGGCAAGATGCAGCTTCTTTTCCTGAAGTTCATTCATAAGCTCGTTTACGTTTCTGTTCTTCGTAACGAACATAACAGGCTTCATTATCTCTTCGATGCTTGTGAAATCCTTGGTAAAGAAATCCTTGTAATAGAGCAGACCTACTATATTATCAAGGTCATCGGTGTAAACGGGAAGTCGCGAGAAGCCGGTGGATTTGAATACCTCGTGTATCTCTTCCTTCGTTGCTTCGCTCTTTATAGCGATTATATCTATTCTGGGAGTGAAGATGTCTCCGACCTCAAGCTCGTTGAATTCTATCGCGCTCTTGATAAGATCAGTCTCGTTCTTTTCAAAATTACCATCCTCTTCGGCTTCCTCGATGATAGATATAAGCTCTTCTTCGGTAATACCCGATTCTTCCTCTGATTTGAATATAAGTGAAAGCAGCTTTTTCCACTGCTTGAACAGGAAATTGACAGGCGTGAAAATTATTATAAGCACGCTCAGCAAGGGTGCTGAGAAGAGTGCGAATTTTTCGGGAGATTCCTTCGCTATGGTCTTGGGCGATATCTCACCGAAAATGAGCAGCACGATCGTGAGCACAACGGTGGAAACCGTGGTAGCAAGGCTTTCGTTAACGGCACCGCTTATGGGATCTGTGAAAAGGCTTATGAAAAGCAGTGTGGAAAGCGAGGATGCAAGAATGTTAACGATATTGTTACCGATAAGCACAGTAGAGATCAGAGCATCAAAATTGTCTGCAAGCGCAAGCACCTTTTTGGCCTTCTTGTTACCGTCGTCAGCCATAGTTTTGAGGCGTATTTTGTTGATTGAGAGGAACGCAGTCTCCGTCGAGGAGAAATATGCGCTCATCATAAGGCAAAACAGAATTACTATCAGCCAAATAATTCGATCTTCCATGATAAAATGTTTTTAAATAAATTCCTTTCGTTGTTTGATAATATATTGTTTATTGATATGCAAAAAAGTAAAAAAAGACCCAGCCACACGACATTTTTCGAAAAATATCCTTGTCTGGCTAAGTCTTATATAATATATGTACGAGTGGGATTACAACAATCCGCGTCGGGGTCCATATACGTATCCAATCCTTTCTGATATGTGAACAATTGCTTTATCGCAAAAATACTGCGATTATTATAGCACAAAAAAACGTGTTTGTCAACCCCTGTATAAAAATTAGTGGAAAGTCAGCGTAAAAAGTAAATTCTCAAAGTAAATGCAACAGTGCAATTTAGAGTTGCATTTAGTCTGA
>CAZTWE010000115.1:0-3900 GCA_964617165.1 uncultured Ruminococcus sp. | reverse complement strand
AAAATTCGGGTAAAAACGGAGAAAATACGCTACTCTTAGCGGATTTTCAACCTTTATTTTCTGATCAGATATAAAAAAGCAGTAGCGAGGCGGAAATTTCTTTCTACCTCGCCACTTTTGTTTTCGATTACGCCTAAATGCGACAGCCCCTTGCGTTTTTTGTTTATCAATCCTTTTTTATCAGATAAGCTTTATCAATTTCGGGATTTCTTGAACTGCGGATTATACTTTCAATTCCGTTTTTGCAGTTAGCCTTGCTTGTGTATCCCTGAGAATGGCAAACGCAGCTGCCGTTAGATGCATTGAGTCTGAAACGGTATTTTCCACCGTTATCAATATAGATTTCCCATTTAGGGAATTGGAGTGTCTCGTATGTCTTTAGTGTCTGATCTTCTATAGGTGCCTTGGGAGCATTTGTTATGACACTTCTGACTCCGTTGAGCGCATTATGCGCAGATGAATACATCTGTGACGTTGCAATTCCGACGTTGTTTGATGCGTAAAGGTTGAAGAAAAATCGCTTTCCATCTTTTGTTCTGTTAATTTCAAATCTTCCCGTGTAAGGTTGGTTTTCAGAAACAGTATCAGACGAGAGGATTGTCTCTTCTGTCGCATCCTCATCCGCTGCTTGTATTTCATCATTCGGAACGGGTACAACATCCTCTTGCGTAGTCGTATCTTCCGAAACAAAATCATTAGTCTCAGTTACGTTGGCATTGCACGTAACGTCTTCGACGAATTCGCTGTCTGCAGTTTCTTCATCGATATCATTATCTGCATTGTCATCGGTAGCACCGGCATCGTCTGCCGACTGTACCGCACTGTCTTCATCGGAGATGCCGTTTTCAGTTGATAGTACATCTTCTTCGGCTACTACAACAGGCTCGACGACCTCGTCAGCACTTTGTACAGCATTACCGTTACCGATCGCTTCTTCTGCGGAATTGTTGTCAGCCGTATCTTCAACAAGCTGTTCGGTATTTTTTACATTTTCCGTTATTTCACTTGCGTTTGTTTCATTTTTTCTCTTTTTTCTTCTGAACCAATCAAAAAGTCCCATGGTCTCACCTCAAAATATTTTATAATAATATATTATCACAAAATAAAAAAGAAGCAAGTGTTTTTTCGAAAAAAGTTATTTTTTGTTGTCATTTTTTCGCGATTTAAGGTATGCAAGGGCATCGCTGACACCGCCTACTTCATCGATTAAACCGCATTTTACCGCCTCTTCTCCCTCAAGTATTGATCCTATATCATTTACTAAAATATCGGTACGCGAGATCATTTCTCTGAAATTCGCCTCCTTTACATTTGAATGATCTATGATAAATCTGATAATTCTGTCTTGCATTTTGTTTAAATAATCAAACGCCTGCGAAACTCCGAGAACAAGTCCGGTAGTTCTTACGGGATGAATAGTCATTGTGGCGCTTGGAACTATAAAAGATCGGTCGGCACTTACGGCTAGCGGAACTCCTATCGAATGTCCCCCACCGAGTATTATCGAAACAGTAGGCTTTTTCAAGCTTGCTATAACCTCGGCAATAGCAAGACCCGCTTCAACGTCACCGCCGAGAGTGTTTATCAGTATTATTATTCCGTCAACTTTTTCACTTTCTTCAAGTGCAACAAGAAGAGGAATAACGTGATCGTATTTTGTTGCCTTTTGATTTCCGTCAAGGGCGTAATGTCCCTCGATCTGACCTATTATAGACAGACAATAAAATGAATCCTCGGAATTTTCAATTGAAGTTATACCCATATCCATACTATTTTGAACGTTATTTTCGCTGCCTTGTTTACCGCTTTCCATAAATTTAACCTCGAACCATCATTTTATTTAAGTTTTCGCTATATTCTTTTGAATTATACATTGATTTTTTTCATTTGTTGTGCTATAATATTAAGCGTAATATTGCGGTTTA
This sequence comes from uncultured Ruminococcus sp., assembly GCA_964617165.1. Lineage (GTDB taxonomy): Bacteria > Bacillota > Clostridia > Oscillospirales > CAG-272 > UBA1740. The sequence goes on along the minus strand of CAZTWE010000115.1, from coordinate 1,975 downwards.
CCGCTAAAATAAAAGGAGTATTAAAATGTCACAGGTTTTAGTTGAAACATCTGCAAGACATATCCATCTCTCCAGAGAAGCCGTAGAAGTGCTTTTCGGTAAGGGATATGAGCTTACGAAGAAAAAGGATTTAAGCCAGCCCGGTCAGTTTGCTTGTGCTGAAAAGCTTGAGGTTGTAGGCCCCAAGGGTAAGCTCAAGGCATCTATCCTCGGTCCTGAGCGCGGAGCAAGCCAGGTAGAGCTTTCGCTCACTGACGCACGTACTATCGGAGTCAGTGCTCCTATTCGCGAGAGCGGTGATATATCGGGTACTCCCGGTTGCAAGCTTGTAAACCTTGAAAACGGAGCAGAGTATGAGCTTACAGAGGGTGTTATTGCAGCGAAGCGTCACATCCACCTCACTCCCGAGGCTGCACAGGAATTCGGTGTTGCTGATAAGGAAATCGTATCTGTGAAGATAGTTTCCGAGCGTACAACCGTTTTTGGTGACGTTGTTATTCGCGTTAGCGATAAGTTCGCACCCGCAATGCATATTGATACCGATGAAGCAAATGCATCTTGCACATTCGGTCAGGTTTATGGAGAGATTGTAAAGTAATCGATTGCTTTGGAGGATAAAATGAGGATTTTATTTCAGGGCGATAGTATAACGGATGCAGGGCGTGACAGAAGAACTTATCACCACCTTGGCAACGGTTATCCCAAATATGCGGCAGAGTTTATAACTGCGGCGCATCCTGAGCTTGATATTGAGTTCATAAATCTCGGTATTAGCGGAAACAGAACAGGTCAGCTCTTTGACCGCCTTTATGCGGATGCAATCTCATTTCAGCCGGACATTATATCTATAATGATTGGTATCAATGACGTTTGGCATCGCTATTCTGCTTCCCAAGTAGCAACAACCGATGAGCAGATAGAAGCAAATTACCGAGCTATTCTTGAATCACTGAAAGCAAAAACCAATGCGAAGATAATTATGATCTCACCTTATTTGCTTGATTGTGAAGATAAGGACGGTGTTCGTACAGAGCTTGAATCGGTTCTCGCTATAATAAGGCGCTTGGCCGACGAATATGCTGATGTGTACATTCCGCTCGATAAGCATTTTGAGGAGGCTTTGAAAACTGCACCCACAAAGTTATATTACTCGGGTGACGGTGTGCATCCTAATGCAACAGGCGCGGAATTTATCGGTAAGCTTTACGCAAAGGCAATAGAAGCTTTACTTTAAAATGTTAAAAACAAAAAAGGAGATATAACAATGAGCAACAATTTTTCCTGCGAGTACGCAATGAGCTCTGAGGTAGCTAAGATGTGTACAGTCGCAAAAGGCCCCAACCACGGTCCCGCTCCCATTCCGGAAGAGGGCAAATGGGTACAGGCAAAAGAAATTACAGACATTTCCGCTTACACACACGGAGTAGGTTGGTGTGCACCTCAGCAGGGCGCGTGCAAGCTTTCTCTTAACGTTAAGAACGGTATCATCGAGGAGGCTCTCGTTGAGACTATCGGATGCTCGGGTATGACACACTCTGCAGCAATGGCAGCAGAAATTCTCCCCGGTAAGACGATCCTTGAGGCTCTCAACACAGACCTTGTATGCGATGCTATCAACACTGCTATGCGTGAACTCTTCCTTCAGATCGTTTACGGTCGTTCTCAGTCTGCATTCTCCGAGGGGGGGCTCGTTATCGGTGCAGGTATGGAAGACCTTGGTAAGGGCGAGCGTTCGATGGTTGGTACTATGTACGGTACTAAGGCAAAGGGCGTAAGATACCTTGAGATGACAGAGGGATATTGCACAAGAATGGCTCTTGATGCTGATGATCAGGTTATCGGTTATGAGTTCGTTTCTCTCGGCAAGATGACTGACTTTATCAAAAAGGGTATGGAGCCCAATGAGGCTTATGAGAAGTCTAAGGGTACATACGGCAGATTTGCAGATGCTGTTAAGTACATCGACCCCCGTAAA
>CAZTWE010000114.1:0-4206 GCA_964617165.1 uncultured Ruminococcus sp. | reverse complement strand
GATATGCGAGTGTAGGCGAAGCAATTTCACTTTTGCGGCAGCAAAAACTTCACCGCGAGAGAAACGAGCAACTTCACTTTCGTACCAGCGAATTTTTTCACAGCATACTGTTTTGCCTTCGGTACTCTTTTGGAGACGTGCCGATACGGGCGTGAAAGCTACGGGAAAAATAATAAGCTGACGTAAAGCCACATTCTTCCGCTATCGTTTTAACCGTTTTTGCCGTATGTATCAATTCGTTTTTCGCCAGGTTTATACGAAGCATGCAAATATATTCGTTCGGTGTATAGCCTGTTGCCTTTATTACGTTTCTTCGCAACTGAGACTCTGATATATAAAATTTTTCGCAAAGGCTATGCACAGTAAGCCAAGGCTCGGACAGGTGCGCGACGATATAGGATAAAACGCTATAAACCGGCTCACCCGATCTTTGCTCCGCTCTGTTTGCAAGCACCTCACATAGAGTTGAATACAGAAAGGCTTTTGTTTTTAAATGTACGTCTATTTGCTGTTTCTTCCATAGCTCCGATATTTCGGAAAAATCCGAAACAAGCTTGTCATAATTCTTTGGGGTCAGGGCAATAGGGCCTGCGAGCTTTTCTACCATATCATCGGATTGACATTTAAAATCAAGAACGAAATATGCAACGTTGTCCGTATGTCTTATACCGCTGTACGGAAGATTTCCCGGCAGGAGCAAAAGCGTACCGCGCTTGGCAAGCACGGAGCCGTGCGAAAAGAAATACTCTATCTCACCGTCGGTGAACAGGACCAAGGCATCCTTGTGGCGCGGTGCAAACTCCGTCCTTTTCCAATCCTTTGGATTTCCGAAATATACGTTTTCTATTTTTGATATACACAAGTCGTTTATCATATCATCACCTCATATATATTGTAACACCGCACGGCTGATATGTCAATGACGGATTTGTATATCTTTTTTGGTGGAAAGCTGCATTTACAAAACTTGAATATAATGCTACACTGAAAATACAGAAAACTTTTAAGAGGTAATTTTACGATGCAAGCTTTTTGCAAAAACAGACGGTTCATAGAAAATGAATTTGAAAATGCGGTTTTCGATCCGACAACGGGCATCGATGCAAAGAAATTATATGAGGCTCTCTCAAATATACAAAGCTCCGAGACCGATGAGCCTCGGCAAACGGTATTAGCCAACGCCTACGCTTACCTTCTCGATAACGTTCAGCTGCAAATAAACGTTCATACTCCGTTTTCCGTAAAATTAAATCTCGGTATAGATTACTCATATTTTGCTACAAACGATATTTTCCGCAATGCATTTTTCGAAAAACAGCGAAAAAAGGTCCTCGGCGAGAAATTTCCCGAGGAGCTTAGTCGGCTTGAAGATATGATCTCTGTCGGCGTCGGATATGCGTGGACGGATTTCTGGCACACCGTTCCCGACTGGAATTATCTTATTAAAAACGGATTTTGCGGTGTTCTGAAAAACGCGGAGGCGTCAAAGAAAAGACTCATCGACTCAGGTGTATATGAAGCAAGGCAAATTCTGTTTTTGGACTCTGTTATTATTTGCTACCGAGCTATACTGAGGCTTTTGGAAAGAATATATAACTATTCATTGAAATTTGACGTACCCGAATTTTCCGAATGTATTAAAAATCTGATATCAAATCCACCGAGTACGCTTTATGAGGTCATGCAGTTTTCCGTTCTTTATTTGTATTTTGAAGAAATCGGAACCGAAAGAGGAAGAACTCTCGGCCCTATCGACAGAATGTATCTTCCCTACTATGAAAACGACCTTGCGTGCGGCAAGAGCAAGGACGAGCTGAATGAGCTTATACGCTACTTTTTCCTGCACTTCACGGCAACTAAAAGATATGCGGAGCAGCCCTTTACGATAGGTGGCTGTGACAGGTACGGAAAGGATCTTTCAAACAGCCTGACTCTTTTGCTTTTGGAAATTTACGACGAGCTGAACATATACGACCCGAAAATACACCTGCGCTATCATAAAGCCATCGGTGAGGACGTTTTTATGAAGGCTGTTGCAATGATACGCGGAGGGCATAGCAGTATATGCCTGATAGACGATGAAACGGTCTTTCGCGGCTACGAGCGGATCGGCATACCGCGAGAGGATGCCGAGAGTTACGTGATACTCGGATGCTATGAGCCTGTCATAATGGGTAAAGAGGAGGCGGAAATAGCTCCAAACCGTTTTAATATGGTCAAGTGTATAGAATTTGCGATGCACGGCGGCAAGGATATCCGCACGGGAAAACAGATAGGCTATGCAAGCAGCACCGACATTGGGAGCTACGATGAATTTTTTGAAATTTTCAAAAAGCACCTTGACGATATTTTAGACTTTGAGATAGATTTTGTTCAAAAGCAAGGCTTATACAGCACAAGCATAAATCCCTCTCCCATATATTCAAGCAGCTTTGCAGACTGTATTGAGCGCGGCATGGACGTTCATGAATATCCCTTAAAATACAACAATATGTCAATAAAATGCTTCGGGCTTGCAACCGTTGTCGACTGCCTCGTTGCCGTAAAAAAATACGTATTTGATAAGAAGCTGATCTCATTCTCTGACATGCGAGATGCTTTGCTTTGCGATTGGCGCGGTTATGAAAGTATCCGTGCGCGCATAATTGCAGACAAAGAAAAGTACGGCAACAATATGGAGCTTCCCGATGAAATAATGCTGAGTATTACCAAGCATCTTGAACAGCGATACTGCGGAATAAAGCTTGAGAGGGGCGGTGTTTTGCGCCTTGGGCTTGATTCCGTATATCACTGCGTAACGCTCGGTGAAAAAACAGCTGCGACTCCGGACGGGCGGTACGCGGCACAGCCGACGTCAAAAAATCTCTGTGCAACAGACGGAATGGACAGAGGCGGCATTACCGCATACATGAGTTCTGTATTAAAAATAGATCATACCGCATACGTCGGAGCTACAGTTCTTGATTTTGTACTGCATCCTTCTTCTGTTGAGGGTGAAAAGGGGCTTCGGGATTTCGCATCGCTGATACGGAGCTTCTTAAATCACGGCGGATTTGCAATACAGGGCAATATAATAAGCGGCAAGGTGCTGAGAGATGCGCAGCAAAATCCCGAAAAATACGCTACCTTGCAGGTGCGTGTTTGCGGCTGGAATGAATATTTTGTGAAGCTTGAAAAGGTAAAGCAGGATATGTTTATCAAGCAATGCGAGGTGTCCGATAAATGATATTTGCAATCAAGCCTTTCGAAATTCATGACGGTGACGGAATTCGCACTACCGTTTTCTTCAAGGGATGCCCTCTGCGGTGCAAGTGGTGCCACAATCCCGAGTCACTCTCCCCGAGAAAGCAAATAAGCTATGACAGCGAGCTATGCCTCGGCTGCTTGGAGTGCGTGTCCCTTTGCGATGCAAATCGCAACGAAGGCGGAACTCATATTTTCATACGCGAAAGCTGTACGGTGTGCGAGAGCTGCGCTGACGTATGTACCGCGGGAGCACTTGAGATATACGGAGCTGAATATTCTGCCGAGATGATTGCAGAAGAGGTGCTGCGGGATGCAACGTTTATGAAAGAAAGCGGGGGCGGTGTTACGTTTTCGGGAGGAGAGCCGCTGATGCAAGCCGAGCTTTGTACAGAAGCTGCAAAGCTGCTCAAGGCAAACGGCATAAACGTTGCCATAGATACGAGCGGCTTTGTAAAAAGAGAGGCTATCGGCATGATAGCCCCCTATGCCGATACGTTTTTATTTGACATAAAGGCAATTGACGATGAAGTGCATAAATTTTGCACGGGTGTATCGAACGGTCAGATATTAAGCAATATAGCTTACGTTGATCACCTCGGCATACCGATGGAGATACGCTATCCGTACGTTCCCGGCATGAACGACTGTGAATGTGAGAAAATAGCGCGCTTCGTTATGCAGCTGAAAAACGTCAAGTGCTTACGTATTCTTCCGTATCACAATCTTGCAGAGCGAAAATATAAATGCCTCGGGCTTACGTATCCTTTACCCGACGTGCCTGTTCCGACAAAGGAAGAGCTGGCAGATGTCGGGAAAAGAATGAAGAGCCTAGGTATAAAAAACGTTCTTACGAATTAGCGTGTTATCCTTAACGGAGAACACGCTAAAACTAAGTTTGCCCTTTGGGCAAGTGAAGTTATCTTCGATAGTGAAGTTCACTTCGTGAGTGAAGTTTCGCCT
>CAZTWE010000113.1:0-4400 GCA_964617165.1 uncultured Ruminococcus sp. | reverse complement strand
ATATCACCAACCTGCGCAAAGGAGATATCACCGGGCAGGTGTTCGGAAGACTCACCGCCATCAGACCCACAGAGGAACGGGACAGCAATGGCAGCGTGGTATGGGAGCTTTCATGTGAGTGCGGTAATACCACGTACAAGACCATCAATACACTGAAAACCGGGAAGGTCCTCAGTTGCGGATGTTTATACAGGGAAACTCGATCTGGAACCATTAAATATCGACGCGATCTATTGGAGGGTACATCTGTAACCTCCTTGGTTTTATCCAAAAGCCCAAATTCCCGTAACAAATCTGGGTACACAGGAGTTTGGTTTAACGAACAAACAGGAAAATGGGAGGCAATGATTAATTTCAAAAAAGTTCGTTACCGTTTGGGGCAGTTTGAAAACATTGATGATGCGATTGAAATAAGAAGAAAAGCAGAACGGGAAATACATGATCCCATGATTTCTCGACACTTGGAGCGACTTACAGTGGAACGCAGAAAAGAATTTCTCTCTTACCTTAATCAAAACAAATAAAAAAAGACACATTACTGTGTCAAAAAGGTCAGCCAATTTCGTAAATTATTTTACTGTACGAAAAAGGAACGTAGACTCCTTATACAATAAGGAAAACTGCGTTCCGCTGACCATTATATTGACGGCGATGGTTGCAAAATTGCATCCAGCTTTGCCATGTTACTTCGTTTTAGGTCTAAGGATGAGTGAACATATCTATCCAGTGTGATGTTCACATTTGCATGCCCAAGAATTTCGCTAAGGCTTTTGATATCAAATCCTATTTCAACACACCGAGTGGCAAAAGTATGCCTAAGCGAGTGAAAATTTGCCTCGTCTATTCCACATGTTTTTACACAAGAATAAAACCGATTCTGCATAGTTCGGGGTTCTATATATTTATCATTCATTCCGGTTAAAATAAAATCGGTGGATAAACCTACAAATTGTTTCATATGCAGTAATAAAAAATTCGGAATCGGAATGTCCCTAATAGAACAAGTGCTTTTCGGTTTAGTGATAACTAGCTTGGTTTTTCTTTCACTATCGTTGTGAACATTTTGGATCCTCAACATCGTTTGTCTTATCATTAGAACACCCATTTCGAAATTGAAATGTTCCCATTTTAGCGCACAAAGTTCGCCTATTCTAATTCCGGTATATAGGCAAATCAATATTCCCAGTTTGGTTCTATCCGTATCGGTTGTAAGATGACAGAGCAGTTTTTCTTGTTCATGTTGAGATAGGACACGTGTTTCCTTTTTCGACTTTTTGATTGTCATCTTAGTCAAATTGCAAGAAACTCTATACCCATTCTGCAACGCATACTCCATACTTCTTTTGATGAGCGAAAGAATATCAGATACGGTCTTTTGAGAGAGCCCACCAGCCCCGTCAATACGTCCTTCTTGTACAAGGTGCGTGATATATTCTTCAATTGTATGATTGGTGATGCGGTCTACCTGATATTTCCCAAGCCAAGGTATGATATGGCTATGCGTTAAATGGTAGTATCTCGCATAGGTGGACTCTTTGATATTTATCTGCAAAGCGTTAAGCCAGGCAGTAATAAGATCTCTATATAATATCTTCTCAGAGTTACCGTATGGTTGAGTGCGAGTCCCTTTCTTTTGGTTAAGTTTTTCTTTTACATTTGCATATGAATGAGCATATACATAACCATACTGTGCTTTGCCAGACAGATCATACCCCTTGATAAAGCGCCCTTCCCAACGGCCATCTTTTCTTTTGTAAATGTTTTCTCCTCTTTTAGCCATAAATAATCCTCCTATGACGAGTATTTTGACGGCTTATAAATCAAAAATCAGCATTTTATAAGCGACATCAACATAATTATCCTCTCGTTTTCGACATTTTCAAAAAAAATCTAACATTTTTAAGCGACATATTGACACAAATTGCGACAGGTGATATAATATAAGAGCGTAATTTCGCATATAACCTTTTTCGTACAGTAAAATACTTTACGAAATAAGCAGCAATGTTGTGAAAGGATATGTATTATTAATGGAAAACGAAAGAAAGGATAAGCTTATTGAGAAACTAACAGCTAATCTACCAGTTCTCAGAACCATGTTGCATTTGTCTCAGTCTGATTTAGCAAAGCTATTAGGAATGAGTCGTCAACAGATAGTAGCCATTGAAAACAAAAAGCGGAAAATGACATGGTCTACTTTCCTTGCGGCTGTCCTGATTTTCAAGAGCAATGAAGAGACAAATCAATTGTTGTCAGTATTCGGCATTTATACTGATGATTTGGAAGAGTTTATAAAGAAAAAAGATGACCGTAATACCGACTTAGTTTGAGGAGAGAGAAAATGGGAGTTAGAGAACTTTGCTATAAAATAGATGTGGTTCCGGATTTGAGCCTGAATAAATACGCGTCCTTGGATGGAAATGGTGTGGATGGTGTTTTAGAAAAACACCTAGCTTTTTTACGCCAATGGAATCGTAAAGGTGCTCTTTCTGGAACCTCTATTCATTTGTACTACTATTATGATGGCCAAAAAGAAGATGGAACATACGCGATTGGTTCAAAAGGAAGCAAACTTAGAATCCTCTTTGCAGTTCGCGGAGACGAAGAAAAATTGAATAACGTACCTCAATTGGTATCCGCCTCTACACTGTCAGACTATTTCAAGTTCACGCCATGTACTTTTGAAGGCTTTTTGGAAGAATGCAAGATTGTGGGCACCTCTTTTTCCGTGTGCAGCACGCTAATTAAAAAGGAAGTGTTTGTTAAGTCATCGTTAGAAATGACTGGTGAAGATGGCGGATATTATACTGTTCCTCAGTGGGAAATGAACGAAGACGGTCGTCTCTACAATATGAGCAAGCTGATGGAATCGTTAGATAAGCAGATGCTCTATAGAATTGATCTTTACCCTGTAGAGAAAAGTTCGGCCCTTAGAGAGGCGTTGAGAAAACCTACTTCTATATTGCGCGAAAGACAATATTCTAAAGCCGGTGCTACCGGACAGCGCGATTTTGAAGCGGAAAACGTTCTTAAGGGGTATGACGATCTTTTGAACAGTGTCGATTCATCTCCTCATTTTATCGCTAATGCATTTGTTTTTGCTAATGATCGGGAAAACTCCGCAGTGGTTTTAGATGCTGCAGGAGCAGAGGCATTAATGAAAGGTAACTATGAGATAGGAACCTTTGCAGGCAAATTTTCATTACACGCATTTTTGGATGATGAGACAGTTGAGTGCTATGACCGTCGCAAAAAAATGATAATGCAAAAAGGCCCAAATGGATTGATCATTTGCAAGGAAGAATCACAGACATACAAACTTAGATATCTTCCCACGTTGTTTACGCTTGAGGAAGCAGCACCATTCTTTAGATTTCCTGCACTATACGAGGGTGAGGTAATTCAAAAGAGAAAAGAAACAGCCCCAAAAGCGGTAAGTGCTGAGGATGGTTTATTCTTGGGGACAGATGATAACGGCTATGACGTATATTTCCCATTGAAAAATTTGGCAAAGCACGCATTTATAGCAGGAGTGCCCGGCTCTGGTAAGACCAACACAATGCATCATTTGACATCTACGTTGTGGAAGAAGCATCATATTCCATTTTTAGTGCTTGAACCCGCAAAACAAGAGTATCGGGCTCTTATAAATCAAAAAGGCATGGAAGGCGTTTATGTTTTTTCTCCGAATGCTGATATGTCGTTCCCGCTTCATATCAATCCCTTTGAATTTCCCAAAGGGCTGATGTTGGCAGAGCATATTAGAAGATTGTGTTCGGTATTTGAAGGTGCGTTCCCCCTTGATAATCCTATGCCGTTCCTTCTTGATCAAGCAATTGAAGCAGTGTATCGAGATTTAGGATGGACACCGGAGACGGTTTACACCGACGATACAACTCTTAAGTTCCCGACAATGTCAATGTTGTATAAGAGACTTGAAGATGAACTTAAAACGACAACATACAGCGAGGAAATTAGAGGAAATCTCGAATCTGCACTTAAGGTTCGTATTGGCAGCTTGTTACGTCGAGAAATGGGTGATGTTTTTGACGTTCCAAGTTCAACAATACCACCTGAAAAATGGCTAACTATCCCGGCGGTAATTGAGCTTGAATCTATGGGTACAGGACCGGCAAACTTCTTAACGTTGATGCTGTGTGCTCTCATTCGAGAAGCCTTGAAAGTTAATCCTCATCACGATAAGGATTATGCACGTCATGTGATTTTTATTGAAGAAGCACATAACTTAATCGGCCCGGAAGCAGAAGAGACATCTGGTGCGGATGCTAATCCTAAACAAGCGGCAACAGCCTTTGTTGTTAAAATGCTCGCTGAGGTTCGTGCTCTTAAGGAAGGCATAGTTATAGCGGACCAGTTACCGACAGTAATGGCACAAGAGG
>CAZTWE010000112.1:0-4435 GCA_964617165.1 uncultured Ruminococcus sp. | reverse complement strand
TACGTTGATGGGGGGAGTTCCGAGGAACTTTGCAACGAAGAGGTTTACGGGGTTATCGTATATCTCCTGGGGCTTACCAACCTGTTGAACAACACCGAGCTTCATAACTACGATAAGGTCGGATATGGACATTGCCTCTTCCTGGTCGTGCGTTACGAAAATAGTTGTAATTTCGGTTTCTTTCTGAATTCTTCTTATTTCCTCACGCGTCTGCAAGCGAAGTCTTGCATCGAGGTTTGAGAGCGGCTCGTCAAGCAAAAGAACTCTCGGCATCTTTACGAGCGCGCGCGCTATCGCAACTCTCTGCTGCTGACCGCCCGAAAGCTCGCTCGGCTTTCTGTCCATAAGCTCGTCTATCTGAACGAGTCTTGCAGCCTCGTAGGCACGCTCAAGCATTTCGTTTTTCGAAAGCTTGTCCTTTCCCTTGAGATTCTGGAGAGGGAAAAGAATGTTCTGCTTAACCGTCATGTGAGGATAAAGCGCGTAATTCTGGAACACAAGACCTATTCCCCTGTTCTCGGGCGAAAGCTCGGTAACGTCCTCATCTCCAAAGAATATTCTTCCCGACGTCGGTGCCTGCAGACCGCTTATCATGTAAAGCGTTGTACTTTTTCCGCAGCCTGAGGGGCCGAGAAGTCCTACAAGCTTTCCGTCAGGAATGGTAAATGTAAAATCATTCACCGCCACAACCTCTTCGCCTGATTTTTTGTTGCGGCTGGGGAAGATTTTAGTCAGATTTTGCAATTCTACTTTCATATTGCCTCCCGAAAATATAGTTTATTTATTTTGATTTTTCAATAATCCTTTTTGTTTGCTGCTTCGGCGTGTACTTTCTTTTTGTACTCAATGAGCTGCTCGTTACTGTCGAATATCATCTGGCTCGCCATATCGACCGTAACGGTCATCGCAAGGGCATCGTGCAAAAGCGGACGAGTTTTATTGAGGATGATAAGCCCAAGCTCAAACACCGCAAGCAGGGCAAGAACAACTATTCCGACGATCCCCATAGAGCCGAGAAGCACAAGCAGAGCTATCATGATAGGCACCATGGTTTCAACAGCGTATTTGCCGAGTACGGTTCTTACAAACAGGCCGACGGCATTCAGCTTAATTCCACTTGTATACATAACGGCAACACCGAATATTTTCTTACCGAGGGTCTGACCGTTGCCAAAAAATAAAGGAATCGCAAACTCTAATACCAGGTAGGATATAAGTATACTCAGCGAAAGCGTCACCATAAGAATGTTTATCATCATTCCGTAGTTGTACGCCGCCTCGGCATCATTGCCGAACGCCTCGTTCGCAGCAGCCGTAGCCTCGTTATACCTCTCCATTTCCTCCGAAGAAAGCGCCTCGCGCTCCTCCTCGGTAATATCAAGCTCGATTCCATAATCAGTTTCGTATTCGGTTATATATTTTTCTTTCAGCTCCTGATAACCGTTCGCATATCTATCGTAATCGGCTATCGCAAAGATCGCCCACGCAAGCCCTACGACAAGCGTGAACCATATAATGACGTCAAATAAAAACGCGGATATTCTTTTTCCCATACTTGCTTTTTGAAGATCAAAAATCATAACATATCTCCTTTTCGAACACAAGATAAAGAATAATCCACAGAAGCACAATACAAAATCCTCGGGAGCGAAAACGACACAATACTCCCCAATGTGTTCGCTTCCCTTAAATAATAACACATTCCCCCCTTAAAATCAACACCTTTTGTCTTTTTTTATTTTTTTCCCAACAAATAATAAAATTTGTGCACAAAATATCCGACGCACTTTTGGCATTTTGACGAATTCAAAATACATTTTTCCCTTGACAACCAAAATGTAAAAATGCTATACTGACATTGCTCAAAGGAGCAATACTTAAAAGAAAAGAGAAGTGCCATGAACATACAGCATTTTGATTGGATGCTTTCTCACGCAAAGAGCAAATACGCTCAGCGTGATGAAAAAATACCCGCTACAGTTCCCGGTGCGACGGGACTTGACTACGCAGCGGCAAAAAGCTATCCGCCGTATTACTTTGCAAAGAATTATGAGCTTTTTGGCTGGATGGAAAACGAGTATTTCATATATGAAAGCACTCTGGATTTCAAGCTTGCCGACGGTGAATATGCATATCTTTGCTTTGAAGGTATAGATTACGAATACGAAATACGCATCGACGGGGACACGGTGTGTAAAAGAGAGGGAATGTTCACCCCCGTACGCATAGACGTGTCGAAGTATGCGGGAGGCGCCGTGCCTTTTGAGGTGATTATCTATCCCATTCCCAAGCTTAAAGGCGCAAGGCGCCCCGGCACAAGAGACGAGGCGGCAGCATGCTGCAAGCCCGCATCCTCGTACGGTTGGGATTGGCATCCGAGACTCGTACCTTCGGGAATATGGAAAGATGCAAGGCTTGAAATACACGGGGCAGCGCCCGTATCGCTCGATGCCTCCTACCGCCTTTCCGATGACCTGAGACAAGCGGATATAACAGTAGATCTTGACACGGTTGGCGTGGGAACGTGTCAAGTATCGCTTATCGCACCGAACGGTGTGAGCGTGTACGAAGCCTCCGCAAGCTTCGCTTCGGGCGAGCATATCAAGCTCGGCTTTGAGATAAACGAGCCGCAGCTCTGGTATCCGCGCGGATACGGTGAGCATCCCGTTTATACGCTGGTTGCAAAGAGCGAAACAAAGACGATCACACGGAAAATAGGCTTCAGGCGTGTTAAGCTGATACGCAATTTTGACGATAAAAATCCCGTAGAAAATTCCTTCCCCAAATCAAGGCTCCCAGCACCTGCAACAATAGAGATAAACGGTGTTCGCGTTTTTGCAAAGGGCTCCAACTGGGTAAACACAGAGATATTCCCCGCTCTTATGACAAAGGAGCGTTACAGCGAGCTTCTCTCCTACGTTGTCGATGCTAATATGAACATTCTGCGCCTGTGGGGCGGCGGATTTATAAATCACGACTGCTTCTACGATATGTGCGATGAGGCGGGAATAATGCTTTGGCAGGAATTCATGCTCTCCTGCAACCTGCATCCCGATGATGATAAATACCTTTCCGTACTCAAGCAGGAAGCAAGCTATATCATCAAAAATCTGCGCACGCATCCCGCCATCACGCTTTGGTGCGGCGGAAACGAGCTTTTCAACTCATGGTCAGGCCTGACCGATCAGTCGCATCCTTTGCGCATGCTCAACTCGCTTTGCTATGAGCTTGACAGATTTACTCCGTTCAATGCGACGTCGCCTCTCGCAGGTATGGGTCACGGCACGTACAATACCCTATTTGAGGTGCGCGGTGCAGGAAAAGACGAGGCAGGACTTGGTGGAGACATTGCGTGCTCTGTGAACGAGGAATTTATAACGGTACTCACCCGAAGCTACTTCACCGCTTATACCGAATTCGGCAGCTCGGGCGGTGCAACTCCCGAGTACATCAAAAAATACATAATGAGCGAGGCTGATTACGCTGATTGCGGCAAGCACAATCCCGTATGGGTAGCTCACCACGCCTTTGGTGCATGGACTCCGAACGACTGGCTGCACCCTGCCGAGATAGATTACTATTTCGGCGGCTATAAGAGCACAGACGAGCTGCTTGAAAAGAGCCTGTTCATACAGAAAGCAAGCTACAAGGCACTGTTCGAGGAAATGAGAAAGCAATGGCCTCACTGCTCCATGGCTATCAACTGGGATTTCAACGAGCCTTGGCCCTGCATTGCGGGAAACAGTCTTCTCAACTGGCCCGCCGTACCAAAGCCCGCATATTACGCAGTCAAGGAAGCACTGCGACCCACTATTGCCAGCATCAGAACGGGAAAGAACAGATATCTTACCGGTGAGGTGCTTCGTGCCGAGCTTTGGATACTCAACGATAGCTCCGAGAGCAAAGAGGCGCTTACCGTGTCGGCTTATCTTGAGCTTGACGGGGATAAAAAGCTGCTGGTAACAGCCGAGCTTCCTCCCTGCCCCGCGAGAGAAAACCGTAAGTCGGACACAGCTCTGACGCTTGACGTTACCGAAGATCTGCCCGCGATATTCACGCTTCGCCTTGAAGTAGAAGGGCATCCCGAAATGAACTCATATTACGAGCTTATGAGAAGATAACGGAAAGCCGTCGAACGTGCGATTTAAAACAAATAAGGCTGTCTCATTAAGAATTTATGAAAATCAGAGAAAAAATGAGAAAAAAATGAAGTAAAAAACGTGCGGTTGGCAAATTCTTAATGAGGCAGACTCATGGGGCGTGCGGATTTAGAGCGAAAATAGAAAACAAAATTCGGGTAAAAACGGAGAAAATACGCTACTCTTAGCGGATTTTCAACCTTTATTTTCTGATCAGATATAAAAAAGCAGTGGCGAGGCAGAAATTTCTTTCTACCTCGCCAATTTTGTTTTCGATTACGCCTAAATGCGACAGC
>CAZTWE010000111.1:0-4498 GCA_964617165.1 uncultured Ruminococcus sp. | reverse complement strand
CCCAACGCCACCACATACACCGCCGGTGGTAATCCCTTCTTCGGTGGTTATAGCGGCGGCGGTTGTTGCTGCGCATAATCGCCCTTAGAGGCTGAAACAATTCGGGCGGTAGTAACATCTACCGCCTTTGATTTTAGGAGGTTGTATTTTATGAACCGAAAAGATAATTGCAAATTGTGTGACAACTTTATTTTAAGTGCAGCGGTAACCTACGCTGCAAACGTATTAACCATCAACCTTCCCGCCGGTGCTTATGCCGATGACCACAAATACTGCATCGTATTGGCTCAGGCCATCCCCGCTACAACTACCATCGGTTCCACCGTAGTGTTCACCATCGGCGCGGGAACGGTCGCTTATCCCTTAGTTGATCGTTGCGGTAATCCCGTTACTGCCGGCCGCATCCGCACGCGGACAAAATATCCCGTTTGCGTTAATACCACGGCCACCGGCGGCACCTTCCGCTTGACCCGTGATCTCTGCTGTGATGAAGAAGAAACCTTGGCGGCGTTGGAGGGATAAGTGATGGTAGATCTTAAAGAATATGTAACCGATGTTTGGGAAGAATTGGATGGAGCTACTCGATATGCCGGTTTGGCAATGTCCCACAAAGAAGCAAAATAAAAATCAAACATTTTCAAAGAAATGGCATTGCAGGAAATCCAGCACGCCGAAAAACTTTGGACAATGTTCGGTGAACAGATTGAAAAATGCAAGGCGAATTATCCCGAAGATACGGCATATTATTCTGCAATTCATAAATGGGAGCAGGAAAAAGTCCAAGCAAAAATCCAACACTTACGGATGGCGTTGAACACCATCTGAAAACAAAAAAGACCGGGGTTAATCCTCGGTCTTTTTGATTGAATCTTCTTTCTCAAGCTTGTACTTTATCAGATCCAAAAGGTAGACAGGGCAGGATCGTTGACCGCCTTCCCAATTTTGAATCGTTCGGAGAGGGATGCCGAAGTATTCTCCAAAGGCTCTTTGGCTCATCCCTGTGGCTTTTCGTAATTCCTGAATGGTCATATCATTCGCCATCCATGAATACGGTCATTATGCCGTTTTTAAATTCGAGGAAGCCTTCTCTTTCGGCTTTTTCGATGTCTTCCATAGTGTCGTAGCCCCAGTCATCGTCCCCTGTGGCGGCAAGGAAAGCGGCATTTACGGCTTCAACGGTTTTTTCGGTGCATTCGGCTTCAAACATTTTTTTATACATGGTGTTGTCTCCTTTCATTGGCGGGCGAGTTGCCCCGCTCCGGTAGTGCTTGTTAATTTTCAGAGTTTTGATTTATCTTATGGCCTTATTATAGCACTCAATGGGTGTAATGTCAATAGGTTTTTTGAGATTTTTTTGCAAGACAAAAAACCAATGCACACAATTTTGCACACGACCTTGCAAAATGCCAGTTATATTAACTATCCGCAGGGGTTCAACTCCCCTCATCTCCACCAAAACAAAAACGGCCTTACGCTGGGATTTTATCCGTGCGAAGGCCGTTTTTCTTTGTTTTTGCGTGCATTTTTTGCCCATTTTTTTGCATTTTTGCAACGCGCTGAGCAGGGGTGAAAGAATGGATGCACACGAATTTGCACACGGAAAAAATAAACAGCTTGCTTAATTCGGCAAGCTGTTTTCGTTTATTAATGCTGTGAAATAATTATCAATGATGCGGCTGGATTCCTTGTTTGCTTCTTCCATAATCTGCGCGTAGGTCTTTTTATAGATGCTTTCTGTTTCCCAACCGCCGCGAGCCATAGCAACATTATCGGGGATCCCCAGCATCATCATCACCGAGGCGTTGGCGTGACGTAAATCGTGGAAGCGGCAGATGTTCCCCGTCAGTCGTTGGAATCGTTGGTATATGGCATGTCCCGATAGATTTGTGACGTATTCTGTAGTGTGGGGCTGTGCGATTATTTTTTCATAGAGATATTGTGGTATCTCTATTACGCGATCTGATTCGGTGGTCTTCGTTGATTTCTCCGTTGGCACACCGTCAACATCAACGATGGCGGTATCAATAACAATATGATCGGGAAACACTTTCGACCATTTTAGACCGCGAATTTCCGATAATCGAAGCCCACACCAAAGGGCAAGCAAAACGGGGACTTCTACAGGTGTATTCGCTGTCTGCGTCAAAATGTACTTGATCCCCTCGATATTCGGCGTGCGGTATTGTGATTTCCGCTTTTTGGGTAGGGTGATGTCAAAATCAATCTTTGTTGCGGAGCGGAGGAGACCGTAAGCGTTGCGGATCGTCTTCGGTGACAGTGTTTTTGCCATCTTGTTAATTTCATTCTGTACATCGTTTTCGGTCAGCTTCGAGATCTTTTTTTCTTTGATGTCGGCAAAATATAAACGCTGAATTTTGCGATATCCGTCAATGGTTGCCGGAGAAGCGATATTCGAGCGGCTTTCAATATATGTGGTCATTAACTCATCGACGGTAACATTTGCAGGATTGCGCTTGCTTTTTCGCCCTGTCTGCCATTCCAATGCCATCAACTCTGCATCTTTGGCGGTGAAGGCGGTAAATGATCTGCGCTCACCATTAACGGAAGCCTGACATCGCCACATTCCTGATGGTAATTCTTTTGCTTTTGGCATTAAATCCACTCCCCTGATCGTCCCTCAAATGAGGGCGTTATTTTTTTGCCCTTTTTAGCGACTGCTGAAAAAGATGCCCCAATGCTCTGTAGAGTAGTCGATCATGAAATAGGCAAGGAACAGTATGAAAAGAATTGTCATAAAGACCGCAAGGATGCCGATAGCTATTTTGTAAGCTTTCACGCGGGATTCTGCGTTGTCTTTCACATCGGCGATATGCTGCTGGTGTTGCTCTTTCAGTTCGGCGATGCGGGATTCGTACATTTCGCGAATGACAGCAACGGATGCAATTTCCTCTTTTGATTCTTTGATTGTTTGCCCGTCATAAAGTTCTTCCATGGTGTGACCGAGAGCCTTAACGATGTTATAAACGGTCTCCGAATTTGGATTCTGGGTGTCACCACTGAAGATTTTTTGGACGGTTGCAGCCGGTGTATTGCTGCGTTCACCAATATCTTTATAAGTCAGATTTGATTCTTCTTTCCACGCTTTGAGCTTGGAATATACCATTTTGTATACCTCCTGCGGTATGCGAAAACACCGGATTTGGTGTCCAAAAAATCATTGACACCAAATCTGCGTGTTGATTTATCATTTCGTTTAATTTAAGATTCAGCCATCAAAAATGAAAGGGGTGATCCAATGAGGATCGACGATCGGAATAATGAACTTCGGAACGACATTCACAAAGGTGTAGATCGGATCGAGACAACCGAATATCTATTAAGGATCCAGAGGTTGGTGAAGTGGTGTTTGGGGAAGGAAGTGTGATTACTTAACATAACCAAGAGCAATGTTTTGAAGTTCTTTTCGGTATTCGTTAATATCATTCAAGGATTTAAGACTGTATTTTAGCTCTTTTTTCTCTGCGTCTGGAACGATAAAAGTAATACCATTCCTGTTGAACTTAAAGCGACAAATCCATTTCCATGTATTGTTTTTATACAGTATACCGAAATATGCTCTTGTATCTTTGAATGTAATATCTTCCCGAGGAAGAACTTCACCGAGAATTGTTCTTACCGTATAAAAGGCTTCCATTTCGGATTCAGTCGTAACAATACCGTTGTCCTCGGCGGTTTGGATTTCTTCAGAAACTTCTTCGTTGATTTCTTCCTCCGGTTTTGCTTCCTGAGGTGTTCCACGAAGGGCAGCATTAAGCTTATCGCTCATAATCTCGTTGATATATGAATTAAATGCGGTTTTTACAAGAGGGGTAAAACGTTCAACAGCGTTTTGATTTTTGACCCCATCATAAACCTCACCCATTACGTATTTTACGAAATGGTCATCAGGATTTGCGCATATACGAGAAAACAAGCCTTTAATGAGACCAATATATTTGAGCTGGGAAGCATTTGAGGAAATTCCGTTGACATCAAAATTGGCCTTACAGAATTTTTTCAGTTCAGATACAGCAGCTTCGTTATAGTCTGAAAAATCAAATTCAAAGAACGGGGCGTCATCCATGATATTGTCCTTTTCAAGATCAGTAAAGAAGCGGTAGACAATGCCGTTTGTAAGAATGCCAAACTTCGCCTTGGTTGAGTTGAAATAACGAAATAGTTGTGCGCCATGCTTATCTAAGACAGAACCACAAGGCTTAGCCTCTACAAGAATCGTAAGTTCCCCGTCAATTTTGACAGCATAATCGACACGTTCACCTTTCTTGTGGCCGTAATCGGCGGTATATTCCGGAATGAATTCATCGGGATTAAATACGTCATATCCGAGAACGGTAGAAAAAAACGGCATGATCATCGCGGTCTTTGTAGCTTCCTCGGTTAGAATGCTATCTTTCATCCCCTCAAGACGATTGGCAAATTGTTTAACAACATCGATAAAATCCATCATTTTTCCCCTTCCAAATTAAAATTTTGCTCT
>CAZTWE010000110.1:0-4783 GCA_964617165.1 uncultured Ruminococcus sp. | reverse complement strand
TTTCTACCTCGCCAATTTTGTTTTCGATTACGCCTAAATGCGACAGCCCCTAAATTTATCAAAATTCAATTTATCAAGGTTGAAATTCTTTGAATTTCTTTCTTTGTATGCTTTTTATTATTTCTTCTTTGGCTTACGAATTCTGTTAAGCTGCTTGTTCATTTTGAGCAGCTGTTCCTTGGTGAAGCTTATATTCATCATTCCCATCATGCTTGTGAGTCGAAGAACGGTAAAGCCGCCCATCATTTTCATAACGCCCTCACCGACTTCAAATCCGGCAGCCTTTACCTTGCCGTCTTTTCCGCTTGACATTTGGCTCTTGAGCTTCAGCATAACGCTGTAGAACCAAAGCTTGCCGAAGAACGAGCCCATAATATCGCTTATCTTGTCATTAAGCGAGAACCTGCCCTCGGGTGTCTCAACGTCAAACCAGTTAAGAACTGCGCCCTTTTCTTTGAGGATGTAATCCTGATTCATTTCGCTGACTTTGCGAATTGTTCCCTCGTCCTTCAAGTCGCCTGCAACTGCAACGAGCGTTGTTTCACCAACGTTGGGAACCTCGAAGTAGAAGAAATGATCCTCAGCAACCTTTTTGCCGATGCTCTGACCGTTGGCAAAGAGCTCGACCTCGGGAAGATTTGAGTATACAGTAACCTTGGTAACGTCCTCAACACGGTCTACGTAACGCTTGCCGCAAAGGTGAACGAACGGTTCGTCCGAAAGCCATGCCTTATATGCATAGAAAGCATCCTTTTTATACTTTCTGTCCATAGTAACAAGTCCCTTGTGATTCTGACCATTTTCACCGCCCTCAGATCTTGCATCGGCACCGAAATCAAACATATTCCACACGTGAGTAGCCCAGATGTAAGGACGCGAGAAGAGCTGCTTGATAAGCTCCTCATGGTAATATGCCTGATATTCCTCGGTATAGTCTCCTTGCACGGGATTGGACGTGTGCCAGTTAAGGGCCTCGCAGCCGTATTCGCTGATGCCTATAGGCTTATTCGGGAATTTTGCATGGAACTCATCAAACCAAGGGCCGTTCATGGAGGTATCACCGCCGTACCAACCGAAATAATGGTTGTATGAAACTACGTCGGGAATCTGAACGTATTCTGCATCCATTGAGCACATTGATACGCATGCCATGGTCGTAAGGCGCGTTTTGTCCATTTCATGAACAAGGTTGTTTAGCACTCTATGGTTATCAAGCAGATCGGGATCAGCTTCTCCGTTCATTGTGATCTCGTTGGAGAGTCCCCATACGAAAATTGATGCGTGGTTGTAATTTTGGGTTATGAGCTCCTTCATCTGAGAAATAGTATTTTCTCTTCCACCGGGCATATGCTTTGAGATATAAGGTATCTCTGCCCATATAACGAGACCAACCTCGTCGCAAAGATCGTAGAAATACTGATCGTGCTGATAATGCGCAAGGCGTATGGTCGTTGCACCAACCTCAAGTATGAGCTTGATGTCCTCTTCATGATGCTCGGGGAGAAGTGCATTTCCAATGCCGAGTCTGTCCTGATGGCGTGAAACACCGCGCAAAGGATAATCCTTGCCGTTGAGAATAAAGCCTCTTTCGGGGTCTATCTTGAAGGTACGGCAACCAAATCTCGTGCTTACCGTGTCAACAACAGCTTCACCGCGTACGATCTGCGCCTCTGCGGTGTAAAGATAAGGATTTTTACGTCCGTCCCAAAGCGTTACGTTATCAATAACAAGCTCAACCTTTGTTGCAGAGGTTTTTACCGACGTAACGTTGCTGCCGGACTTATCCTTGACAGTGTATACGATCTCATCATTTTCAGCCATATCGGTGACAAAGGTTTCTATCTCAACCTTTGCGCACGTACCGTCAACGGCAGGAGTTACCTTGATTCCGCTACCGCCGTAGTAATCGAGATCAAAGTGCGTGTTTTCGGTTGCTATAAGATTTACGCTTCTGTAAAGACCTCCGTAGAAAGTAAAGTCTGCCATCTGAGGATATACGCGATCATTGGGAGCGTTATCCACTGCAATGCAAAGCTCGTTTTCTTCTGCAAGATCATTTGTGATATTTACTCTCCAAGTGGAGTATCCTCCGTCATGATGCGCAAGTGCCTTTCCGTTGAGATAAACGTCTGCGGAAGAGTTTGCACCGCGTATTTCAAGATAGTATTGCTCAGCTTGGGGAAGATCCGATTTTGAAATCGTCTTTTTATAAATACATGTGCCGCGGAAATAATCGTTTCCGCCATCCTGCCCGTCCTCAGCATTCCATGTGTGGGGTAAATTTACTTCAATCGCCCCGGTACTGACAGATATGTCCGAGGAATTTTTGTAAAAGCTCCAGCCTTGATTTAAACTAAGAATTTCTCTCATTTCGTCCTCCGAATGTTTTTATTGCACCAATAATTATAACTTACAAAATCGGAAGTGTCAAGTGAAATCGCACGAAACTTTTAATTAAGCGGAGTAAAATTTGTAAATTTGTCATGAACATTATTTTTTACCAAAAAACACAATTTGTTAATATTTTTTGTTCAAAATTACAAAAAGGGTTGACAAAAGGGGGTTATTATTGTATACTATCTGTAGCAATGTCTCGTTAGTTAGTAGAATTACGGTCAATTTTGTGATTGGTCGTTTTTTTATGCCTGATAACGACGAATGCTGTAAAACAAAAAACGGAGGCTTCAATGGAAAACAAAACCACCACAAAACGTCCTTTTGGCATGATGGACAAGCTTGCGTATGCTGCCGGCGACTTCGGATGTAACATGAGCTTCGCGCTGAAAGGAACAGTACAGACCTTCTGGCTCGTCTACATGATGATGGAGACAGGTCTGCTTTCTATTCTTCTTCTCCTTGTTCAGATCTGGGATGCTGTTAACGATCCGCTTATCGGCTCTTTGATCGACAATGATAGAAGACAGTACAAAATGGGTAAGTTTAAAACGTACATATTCATCGGTGCGTGCGGACTTCTCGTAGCAGGTGCTGCGGTATTCCTTCCGTTCCCAAAAGCCGAGGTATGGGTAAAAGCTATACTCTTTGTTGTTGGATACATTATTTGGGATGCTTGCTACACTATCGCTAACGTGCCTTACGGCTCAATGCTTTCACTTGTTACCGAGGATGTCGGTGAGAGAGCTCAGCTTTCTACGTGGCGTTCCGTAGGTTCTATGGTTGGCGGCATGATCCCCGGTATGATCCTTCCAATGCTTATTTGGCAGAAGGTTACCTATGACGGCACTACCGATTTCCTTGACAAAATAGAGATTCCCGAGGGATTTGATAAATCTCAGTTCCTTACCAATCCCGAGACCGGTGAGGCGTACAAGATTGGAGATGATATCCTTAGCCCTGCGACAGGTAAGCAGGTTGAGATACTGCTCGGTGAGCGCGTATTCTGGGTTGCTCTTATTATGGGTGTTCTCGGTTTCATCGCTTTCATGTTCATGATCAAAAAGATCACGATCCGTGTTGACGAGAATACCGTTAAGACAAACGAGGGCGGCGAAAAGTTCAACGTTATTCAGGCGTTCGGTAACTTTATCAAGAACCGTCCCGCAGTAGGTGCAACTATCGCAGCTATGGGTATGTTCCTTGGTATGCAGTCTGCTACTACCGCTAACACCATCATGTTTGCTACTTATTTCGGAATGGCTTCTCTTTCCGGCGTAGTTCAAATTATAGGATTCCTTCCTATGTTCTTCTTCATGCCTTTCGTAAAGAAACTTGTAACGAAATATGGTAAGAAAGAAGCAAGCGTTGTGGGTACTATCGTTTCGCTTGCAGGCGGCTTGATTATGATGATATTCCCCTTAGTGCCCAAGTCAATGTCTCTTATCGTCTATATGATAGGTCTTGTAGTATTCGGCGTTGGTATGGGCGTTTACACATGCGTATCATGGGCAATGATGGGTGATGCTATTGATTATAACGAGTGGAGGACGGGCAAGAGAGAAGAGGGTACTGTTTACTCGATTCATTCATTCTTCCGTAAGCTCGCTCAGGGTGTTGGCCCCTCTGTTGTTCTTGTTATCATGGGTGCTCTCGGTTACGTATCCAATCTTGGAACTATCGGTCAGAGCGCAGAAACAGCATACAATATGTGCTGGCTCGTTGCAGGACTTTATCTCTTCAGCGCAGTTCTTCAGTTCGTAGGTCTTGCTCTTGTTTATAACATTGATAAGAAGACTCTTGAAACAATGAATGCTGAGCTTGAAGCTCGTCGCGCAGAAACTGCCGACGAATCTTCGGATGAAACCGAAACCGTAGCTGTTACTGATTAAGTTTTAGCTATAAAAATTGTTAATAAAGGGCTAGTCCACATATAGTTGGGCTAGCCTTTTTACGACGGAGATGATATATTTCCGCTTTGTACAAATATGATACAAGGAAAACAAGTGATAGAAAGGAAAGCTTACGGCTTTCTGACCAGTATGCCGCAAGCGGCAACTCGCCCTTACTACATATTTATACCCATGTCAAAAATATCAAAAACTTTTTCAAAAACGCTTGACAAACATAAAAATTTCTGTTATAATATGAAATGTTCTGCGGGAGTGGCGGAACTGGCAGACGCGCACGTTTGAGGGGCGTGTGGTTTTACCGTACGGGTTCGATTCCCGTTTCCCGCACCAAACAGGAAAAATACGAACCCTGAGCAATCAAGGTTCGTATTTTTCTTTACAAGGGATTACTTCGGTATTCAAATCCCCCGCTGAAAAGCGAATAGGGGCTGTCGCATTTAGGCGTAATCGAAAACAAAATTGGCGAGGTAGAAAGA
>CAZTWE010000109.1:0-4973 GCA_964617165.1 uncultured Ruminococcus sp. | reverse complement strand
TTAGCGGATTTTCAACCTTTATTTTCTGATCAGATATAAAAAAGCAGTGGCGAGGCGGAAATTTCTTTCTACCTCGCCAATTTTGTTTTCGATTACGCCTAAATGCGACAGCCCCTTTCTGTCAGTAGGTAACGTATCCTATTAAATATTAAAAAACGTCCCTGAGAGTACGTCGTCGCATTAAGACAGCACCTGATGTTATTTCGCCATGTTGAGGATCTCAAGAATTCCATCCTTGCCGATGGGAGGAATGGAGGGCAGATTGCCGTTTGCGTCGCATCCGTGCGCCAAAATATCCTC
The DNA here is from genome assembly GCA_964617165.1 of uncultured Ruminococcus sp. Classification (GTDB taxonomy): domain Bacteria; phylum Bacillota; class Clostridia; order Oscillospirales; family CAG-272; genus UBA1740. Next base: position 4,673 of record CAZTWE010000109.1, on the reverse strand, counting down.
TGCGATAGCGGAAATCTCCTCCAAAGGAATTTTTGCGGCGGTGAGCGTGTGAGGCGCACCGACCTCGTCCATAAAGCGAACGAAGCAGTCAGCGGTGGCAACGGCTACCTCGCGGTCGGTTTTTCCAATTCTGGACAGACCGAAGATCTTTTCTCCTAAAAGCGCAAAGCGTGCCTCGCGCTCGGGGTTCAGTGTGCAGGTGTAGCGGAAGAAGGAATCTATAAAGATTGCCAGCGTTACGCCGTGCGGAGTATTGTAGCGCGCGGAGAGCACGTGACCCATCTGATGCATGGGGGTAGAGGCATCAAGTCCCGACTGAATATAGCCGTTCCATGCGAGCGTTGCCGCCCACTGCATATTTGCACGGTGTTCGACGCTCGCCGGGTCCTTCAGGATAGCACGAAGCTCATCCATAATTGTGACCAGAATTCCCTCGTGCAGGCGATCCTGCAGGGGAGAAAATTGATCGCCGTTCAAGTAAGCCTCAAGTACGTGAGACATTGCATCGATCGCGCCGATCACGGTCTGGAAGGTGGGGAGTGAGCAGGTGAGCGAGGGATCCATGATCGAGAGCTTAGGATAGAGCGCCGGGCATGAGCTGTACGCCTTTTCTGCGGTGACGTCATTGGAGACAACCGCGATGCAGTTCATTTCACTGCTGGTTGCGGGCAGGGTGGGAATCATGACCGTGGGGAGAGCTTTCTTCGGGAGAATGGCGACCTCGCAGTCGTGACGTGAAACGAACATTTTCCAGAGATCATGGGGATAGAGAACACCTGCCGCGATCGCTTTGGTGGAGTCCATCACGCTTCCGCCGCCAACGGCGATGCAGAGATCCACGTTCTCGGAACGGCAGATATCGACCGCTTCACGAATATGGCAAAGCAACGGATTTGCCTGTACACGATAAAAGGGAACTGTTTCAATACCATGCGCATTCAGGGAAGCTGTTACACGGTCGAGAAGGGGTGTGAGAAAGTCGTGCGATTCGTAGGAGACTATCATGGCTTTTTTGCCCATGCCCTCCACGTGCTTGCCGACGTCGCCTGATTCACCGTTTCCAAAAATCACGCGAACGGGATTGTAAAGTACGAAATTTTTCATTATTTCCTCCTATGACGGATGTATTTTTTGTATATGCTTGTATTCACTATATCATACCACGGAGCGTTTCACAAGGGCGGTTATAATATTGAGAAATTCTCACATTTTCTCGCATTTTCATCCGCAGTTAAAATCAAAATGCTGTGAAAGCCGCATCATTGACGACTTCCGCTTTTGCTATCTAATCTTCCTTCGCTTCTCCAACCTTGCCCAAGCTCGCGCGCCGCATTTCTTGCTCGGAGAGCTGAAATGAACATATATTTGGTCAATCCTTATACTCGTGTTGCGACGGAATCCAAAATACCATCAGGACATAATATTTCACGTTGTGCTATCTATGATGACGTTTTGTATCGCTGCTCTGCAGAAGATATATTTTTATACGTCCGGGCATATCGCACAGCTTTCGGCTTTGTCAATGAGGTTTATGTATTTCGAAAAATTCCCGAAATACACGCTCTAAAAAAGAAAAGCAGCGGCAGATTTTTGCCGAAAAATATCCGGCTGCCGCATGCTTTTGCAGTTTATTTGATTTTATTCGCAAAAAATTTAGCTTAGCAAAACAGGTGTCACTCAAAGCAACTTTTCCAATATGATACCGTTTCGTATTCAGGCTCGTTTATTTCGCTGCAAGAATAGCTTCTGCCCAATAATTCATACTTATACGTTCCGATTTTGTGATACGGCATAATTTGACGCCTTGGCAAAATTTCATCGCTGAGTGAAATGCCTTCAGCGCTTCGAAATGCAATTCTCTGTCATTCAAAGTGGGAATGTGTATTGACAAATCATAATACAATATGGTAAAATAATAACAACAAAGGGGTGGTTGATTTGAAAAGGCATCAATTGATCACTGCTTCCGTGGGCTTCTGTAATGTATTGGATTTTTCAAAATTTTCTCCAAGCAGATGAACACCTCGCCTACTGCGTATCGGAAAAACGGTTTGCCGGAATGAAATAAAAGGAGAGCGTTATGAATGCAAAGGCAAGACAGGATCGCATCCTGGAAATATTAGAAAGTCAGGGATACGTCACCGTAAAATATCTGATCGGAGAATTGGAATACAGCTCCGCCACCGTCAACCGTGACCTGAACGCACTGGAGCGTAGGCAGCTTGTTATCCGTAGCTACGGAGGCGTGGAGCCGGTACGTGCAAAATACGTACCCATTCCGTTCCGTTCCCACAAAATGCACATGGTCAAGAGGAGCATCGGGCGTGAGGCTGCCGCAATGGTGCAGGACGGAGATACCGTATATATCGATAGCTCTACCACTGCCCAGTATATGGAACAGTATTTGATTGGAAAAAAGGATCTGACCGTGATCACAAATAATATCATCCTGGCGGCAAATCTTTCCGCTCACGACATCAAGGTTATCTGCCTTGGTGGAACCGTGGTGGAGGCACCTTGTATGCTTTGCGGTGCCGAAACCGTGGAAAATGCTGCACGCTATCGGGTGGACAAAATGTTTTTCGCTACAAGCGCTGTGTCTGAAAACGGGCTGATCTCATCAGGACTTTACGATTTAGTGTTCAGGACCATCTCGAAAAATGCGGATAAAGTGTTTTATTTGGTGGATCACGAAAAGGTAGAACAACCGTTTCACGCTGTGTATTGCGATTTCTCTGCGGTCGACTGCGTGATCAGCGATCATAATTTTTCCGCCGAAACGAAGAAACATTATCCCAACACGGAATTTATCCTGGTGTCGGAGTTTAATTAAAAATCTGTCGAATAAATAAGAACTCAGCTACCTTTTGCAGGGTAACTGAGTTCTTTTGTTGTAAACGTCGCAAAGCCGATAAGCAAGGTCGAGATCGTTGATGAAAACGGCACTCGCCACCCTGCAAGCTTTACGGTAGATGGCAAGACCGTCCGCGTAAATCTTCCCCTTCCCGCAATGACACCCGCGGTAATCATTCTCTCATAAAAGTAACTGCCGCAAGCGGCAATGATATTGACAAAGCTCAAATGATGCTGCCCGAACGGGTAAACGATGCTGTGCCTTGCGGCACAAATGAAAAGGGGATGGCGCATTAGCGTAACAGAAAAAAGCGCGTTTCACAATGCTGCTCCTTTCGGGGATTACGGCAAAACCGGTACTCCTATTGCAGCATAACTGTGTGAACTGCGCTTTTTATATTGCAAACAGATTTTTTATACAGCGTATGGTTTTAATCGTTCCGGATAGAATACCGGAATATCGCCAAGCTCTGCGGCTGAATGTCGAGCTTTTTTAGATTGTCTGTCAGATAGAAGCCTGTGTCGATGAGGTATTTCCCGTTTGCGAGGAAAACGGATGTGTCATTGTCTGCTGCGGGATTCCGGCAGTCTGTGCCGAGAAATGTAATGTCCATTCGTGAAACTCCTTTAAGAACCGGATTTTTTCGCAATACTGCCGCCAAGAGCCGTGGCAAGAGATAAGATCGGTGTAAGCGGTATGCTTATATCTTTTTCAACCATAAAAGCTTGGCGGTGCGCGGCGCATCAAAATGAAGCGTTATGATGCCGTCCGTGATTGTTTTGTTGCCGCTATCTTCGTCGGTAACGGTATACGGGTGATTTGATTTTGATTTCTTTCGTCAGTCATTTTCATTATCCTCCTTATCGGGTTTATTTTTGTTATATGCGCTTCTTATACAGTCCACCTCATACTGAGACAGATCAAAGCTTCCGTCAACATAGCTTGAGTTCCTCGGGAGCTTTATGTGGTCCCCGTGATTTTTCACGTAATCCATAGCATCTTCCAATCGTTCCGCGTCAATGTGAACGAAGCCGCAGACCTCCCAGGTTACGGGTATTTTCCATCTTGGCATATTACTCGCCCTCCTGTTCAGATTCAGCTACTGCCCCCATAATCTCTCGGATGCGCTGGCAGTTGATTTCGAATTGCGGTTCAAATGCGTCCTTGATACTGTAGCTATAATACATCGCCAAGGAAACAACTTCATAAACTGCTTTGAGCTTCTCGGGATCCATCGTTTTCTCATATTCAATGAACTGCTTGGAAAGCTCTGATACAAGCCCCATCCAATCCACGTAATACTGATCTTCAACAGGAAGACCAAAGCTCTCAACCCAATCACGAACCGTATGAGTTTCCTTGGTACAATTACAATCCGAAGGCTGAAGGATATAGTATACGGACTATACTGATTGACGTGATATCCTAAAATTCCCTTCAAAACAGGATACTTACCATCAAAATTCAGTTCTGTTTTTTAATCTTCTATCACACCGCTGTTCTTGTCCGACGTGTTTTCAAACCACACAGTCCATTCCGTAACACCATGAGAAAAATAATGCGTAAGTATCAGCGTGACTTCAAGCGTTTGTGAAAACGCAAACTTAAAATTTTGCGTTTCTTTCTCACCTGAGTGTACAATATCTTTACTCATAAGAGTAGAATACTCCAACGAAAAGCCCTTATATTCAATACCTTCATAAACAAACGAAAACGGCATACTTAAAATAAAAACCTGCTAAATAAAGTCAATAGGTTTTAAGAAAAAAATGAAAATATTTGCGAGTTTAAAAAGAGCGCAAAACAGCATGGCGGTTAG
>CAZTWE010000108.1:0-5076 GCA_964617165.1 uncultured Ruminococcus sp. | reverse complement strand
AGATCGTGGGAATGGCTATCGTAACTACCACGGCGGTCAACTCGGTTCTGACGGTCCGCAATCCCGCTGGCAACGCAGCGGCGCTTACCATCACCCCTCTTGCAGGCGGAACACGTCCTGTATCCGCGCATCTTGTGATCACGCAGATAGGATAGCGCCTTTATAATTAACGCCTGATGCTTTGTTGCTATTAAATATTAAAAACACCTATAGCGTTCTGCTTTTACGGAACACTATAGGTGTACTTTTATTAAATTAGTCCTCTTGTGTTATTCAGTTAATGCTTCGATAGCAATCTGCATACCAACTTTGAAAGAATATGATACCTTCTACAAAGGTAGGTGTTACCATAGCGATGCCGCATCGAAAAGACCATACATTATCATATTGTAGTTTTACAGCAACATTTCCACTTAAATCCATAAATTCGAATTTCTTGCCTTCTTCAATGATGCCCATGCTTTCAAAGAAATCCTCGTTATAACATTTTTTAGTGAAAGGCGTATAGTTGCCTTATATTTTTCGTCGCAGCTGTAAGTTCGTTTTTAATTTCTTCAACAAGTGATGGCGGTGAAGTAACCGTGACGTGACATCCGTACTGCATTGCCCAGTATTTCATAGCATGATAGTTGACACGGGTGGCAACGCGCATCTCGTCCTCGCTTTCTTTAAAGAAGCTCACGTCAGTGCCGAACCAGTCGATAATATCGTTTATAATATATTTTTTTGCCTTGAAAGTCACCATTCCGCATTCGCCGCCGAACATATAGATATGCTCTGCCATGTGTGTAGGAAGGTCAAACCCGTTTTCAAACCCGATCACGCTGTCTGTCTTTTTTGCGGGAGTATCTAAAATTCGCACACGCTTAATTCTATCAACACGATAGTGTGATATATTGTCATACCGTTAACAATTTATTCGTTGATGAAGATACACTTTTATGGTTGGCTGATCAAAACTTTGCATCCTTTGCAGCAATTAAGGGCTTCATAAAGACGTTGAGATTTTTCAAAACAGATATCGCATATACGCTTGAAGATTGCAAGAGACTTGTGAAAAGTTATTTAAATTGATTTGTTAATAAAAAATAATGAGTTTTTTAAATGGCACCGTTCATCAGTAAAAACAAAAATACCGGCAATAAAAGGTCAATAAATAATTATTTCGCATAGGCTGTTGACAAATTCCAGGTGATGTGATAAAATGTATGAGGTTGATCCCAATGAGGGAGTAGCAAGCGCATCTTTGCGTAGCAAGTCAACATCCTGATACGTACCGTATCTGGCTTGCTTTAAATTGCCAGACTCATGTGTTAGTCGTGCATGAGTAATATTTCAGACTCGTGCATGCAGGGCATGAGTTTTTTTATTGCTTTTTATTAACAATAACATAAATCAGAAGGAGAGAGTTATGCAATACTATTGCAAAGACAAAGCACATGTTCTTGAAGAGCTTGGCTCGACCGAAGCGGGGCTTTCCTCCGCTGAAGCTGCCAAAAGGCTTGAAGAGAACGGAAAAAATGCTCTTAAAGCGGCAAAAAGCAAGTCGCTGATAAGAAGATTTTTTGAACAGCTCTGCGATCCCATGACGGTTATTCTTCTCGTAGCAGCACTTATAAGCGGTGCGCTCGGAGTTTACGAGATGATGACCGCGCCCGAGCATGCAGAGGGCTTTACCGACGTTATCATCATTCTTGCCGTCGTTATCATCAACGCGGTACTTGGTGTTTATCAGGAAAGTAAGGCTGAAAAGGCCATTGAGGCACTGCAGGAAATGTCTGCCGCTACCTCAAAGGTAATGCGTGACGGAAGGATGACAGTCATTCACAGTGAGGATCTCGTTGTAGGTGACGTTATCATTCTCGAAGCCGGTGATGCGGTTCCTGCGGATGCGCGAATTCTGGAGAGCGCAAGCTTGCAGGCAGAGGAGGCTGCTCTTACGGGCGAGTCTGTTCCCGTTACCAAGTTCATTGACATGATCTATCTTCGTGAAAACGAGAAGGACGTACCTCTCGGAGACCGTAAAAACATGCTCTATATGGGCTCCACCGTTGTTTACGGAAGAGGCGTTGCGGTAGTTACCGCAACCGGTATGGATACCGAGATGGGTAAGATAGCGGATGCGCTTTCCGAGGCCGAAGAGGGGGAGACTCCCTTGCAGCTCAAGCTTCATCAGCTCTCAAAGATTCTGACCTGGCTCGTGCTTGGAATTTGCGTTATAGTTTTCGGTGTACAGCTTATAAGAAATATAGGCGATCTTCAGTTTGAAGTTGCGCTTGATGCCTTTATGATAGCGGTATCGCTTGCTGTTGCGGCTATCCCCGAGGGTCTTGCTGCCGTTGTTACGGTAGTTCTTTCTATCGGTGTTACCAACATGTCGAAGAGAAATGCGATAATCCGTCGTCTCACAGCGGTTGAAACGCTCGGATGCGCACAGATAATCTGCTCTGACAAAACGGGTACTCTTACTCAGAACAAGATGACCGTTGTTGATTTTTTCGGTGAGAGTGACGTTAAGCTTGCTTCGGCTATGGCACTTTGCTCGGATGCTGAGATCGACGAGGAGGGCGTCGTTACAGGCGAGCCCACAGAGGCTGCGCTCGTTGCCTTTGCCAACAAGCTCGAAAATCATAAATCGGCACTCAAGGCAAGCTATCCGAGAGTGGCTGAGGCTCCCTTCGATTCATCGAGAAAGATGATGTCTACCGTACATTCGGACGGTAACGGCTTCATTCAGTACACCAAGGGTGCACCGGACGTTGTTATCGGCAAGTGCACACATTATATCAAGGATGGCGTTGCTACACCTATCACCGAGGAATACGTAAACGAGATATTTGCAGCCAACAAGGCAATGGCAGACAGGGCGCTGAGAGTTCTTGCATGCGCTGAGCGCGTGTGGAGCGAGCTTCCCTCCGATACCTCCGCTGAGGCACTTGAGGAGCAGCTTTGCTTCGTAGGTCTCACAGGTATGATAGACCCCGTTCGCCCCGAGGTAAAGGATGCTATCGTAGAATGTCGCTCCGCAGGTATCCGCCCGATAATGATAACGGGTGACCATATTGATACCGCAATAGCTATCGCAAAGGAGCTTGGTATAATCGAGGACGAGAGCGGTGCTATGACAGGTGCTGCGCTGAACGATCTGTCCGATGAGGAGTTTGAGGCTGTATTCCAAAATATCAGCGTTTATGCAAGAGTTCAGCCCGAGCATAAGACAAGAATTGTATCTGCGTGGAAAAAGGCAGGCTACGTTACCGCTATGACGGGTGACGGTGTAAACGATGCCCCCTCCATCAAGACTGCCGATATCGGAGTCGGTATGGGTATCACGGGTACCGACGTAACGAAGAATGTTGCCGACATGGTGCTTGCAGACGATAACTTTGCGACTATCGTAGGTGCGGTTGAAGAGGGAAGAAGAATTTACGATAATATCCGTAAGGCTATTCAGTTCCTTCTCGGCTCCAACCTCAGCGAGGTGCTTTGCATATTCATTGCTACCTTGATAGGCTTTACTATCCTTGAGCCTGTTCATCTGCTCTGGATAAACCTCGTTACAGACTCGCTTCCCGCCCTTGCTCTCGGTATGGAAAAGGCTGAGCCCAATATCATGAAGCGCAAGCCGCGAGATGCTAAGGCAGGTATATTTGCCGACGGACTCGGAGTAAACGTGGCATATCAGGGTGCTCTTGTAACCGTTCTGGTGCTCGCATCCTACTTTATCGGAACTGTTCTCGCTCCCATGGAGGCGGCAGAGCACGGTATGACGATGGCGTTCCTTACACTTTCGATGGCAGAGATATTCCACAGTATCAACATGCGCTCTGTTAAGGAAAGTATATTCACCCTAGGCTCTCACAACAAGATGCTCTATCTTGCTGCGGCAGGCTCGCTTGTGCTTACAACGCTCGTTTGCGAGATACCGTTTATTGCAGGCGCGTTCGGCTTTACCTCTGTAGGTATAGTAGAGTATCTCATAGCTGTCGGACTTGGACTTTGCGTAATTCCTGTTGTTGAATTGGTAAAGCTCATTCAGCGCAAGATTGTTGCCGCAAAGAAAAAATAAGGAAAATAATGCATAAAATTTTGAGCCTACTTTTTTACGGTAGGCTCATTTTTTTGTATTAATTTCACATAAATGGAAAAATTATACGCAATTTATTGACATTATCGTGAGTATAATGTAAAATATATATAATCCATGTGACGTAAATTTCGCTGAAAGCAAAATTTACCGTAATGCTCACCGCATTACCCGAAAATCAGAAGATTTTCGCATATTTCTTGAAATATACTCGTCCGTGCTTGCTTGCGAGCAGACAGACACGAACTTCGTATATTATAACTTCATACTACCGAAAGGAGCGTTATTATGCCAACAGAAAATTCATACAAGATCAGGACAAAGCGCAACAATCTGTTTCTGCGCGTATCCAAGGGGCATTTTGCTACCAACCATAGCCACATAAATTATTATATTGACGTGACTACGCAAAAGACACGTCTTTCGGAGGCTGAGGCTGTTGCAGAAGAGCTTGTCAGCTATTACAGCAATTCCACTATAGTTGATACCGTGCTTTGCCTTGACGGTACCGAGGTCATAGGCGCATGCCTTGCAAGTGAGCTTACGCGCAGCAATTTTGTCTCTATCAACGCGCACCAAACTATCTACGTACTGACCCCGGAGCGCACCTCGGGAAGCCAGCTGATATTCCGTGACAGTATACTCTCAGCCATCAAGGGCAAGCACGTGCTTATACTTGCCGCATCGGTAACAACAGGCTATACGGCTAAATCCGCCATTGAGGCAATTCAGTATTACGGTGGTCAGGTAGCGGGTATCGCGTCGATTTTTGCTACCGCCGATAACGTTATGGGATATCCCGTACAGTCGGTATTTGACCCAAAGGATCTGAAAGATTATGAGAGCTATCCCTCGCACGAGTGCCCGCTGTGCCGTGCAGGCAAGCGCATTGATGCACTTGTAAACAGCTTCGGATATTCAAAGCTGTGATAAAAATGAGGCAGACTCATGGGGCGTGCGGATTTAGAGCGAAAATTTTCGGCTGACGA
>CAZTWE010000107.1:0-5146 GCA_964617165.1 uncultured Ruminococcus sp. | reverse complement strand
TCAGAATTTTGCAGGAATTTAAGGAATATATAAATACCAAGCACGAAAAAGCATTGGAAGATTTCAAGAAAAGGCGTGCAAAGCATTTAAGAGAAAAAAATAAAAATAAGAAAAAATAAACCTTGAGAAAGTCCATTGAAAAGGAGAAAAAATGACAAAAACAAGAGCAATTACAAAAACAATGATTATATCCCTATTGATGTTCGCAATTTGCCTTTGCGGATTTTTGGGATTGGGAACACTCACGGTAAGCGCTGCGGATACGGGGGATACGCTCACAAGCTATGACCTTTATGTTGGCGGCATTCAGTTTACTTCTGAAAACACTGTTATTGACAGTGAAGATAACGATAAGATAATCGGCTCGGCAACGTATAATCCAGACGATAATAGCTTAACGCTTGACAATTTTGAAATCAGCGGCTTGGGATATGAGATGAGCACGGTTATGGGGTATAGCCAAATTGCTATCTATTACAATGCTACTAACACCTTGACGGTGAAGCTTATAGGTTCAAACAGCATCACCGCGCCTGATTGTCCTGATGCAGACTCTTTTGGTATATTTATCCCACAAGTTGCCTTTGAGGGTGAGGGCAGTCTGAGTGTAGTTGGCGGTTCTTCTTTGATGTGTAATAGTTATGCAATAAAAGCCAGTGATATTACATTCAAAGGGGGCGATATTACAGCAATCGGAGGGAATGCTCCTAGTACTAATACGTGTAGTTACGGCGTGGATGCTATCAATATCAGCATTGAAGGCGGTAGCTTAAGCGCGTATGGTGAAACGCAAGCATTTGATGTGGCGCCGACAATAAGCGCGGCCTACTATGACACCACAAAGGTTTTGTACGGTTCGACGAAAGAAGAAGCGGTTGCGGCCGGATATAAGGATATTGGAGAGTTATCGACAAATTACACGCAAAAATACGTTTGTATCGCGCCTTTATATACCGTTTCCTTTCATGAGAACGGCGGCGTTAGCACGATGGAAAGCGAAAACGCAATCGGGGGCGTGCCGTATACGCTTCCTGCCTGCACCTTTATATACGATGGAAAGCATTTCGTCGGTTGGGCGTTTTCCCCTGACGATGAAATCATTACGGAGAAGACGATTGCTTTGACGGGCAATATTACGCTATACGCTATCTACGCAGACCATTTCGGCGGCGATGAGGCTAATTGTAACGAAAAGTCTCTCTGCGAGGCGTGTGGCGAGCCTTACGGAGATTTTAATCCGAACAAGCACGTTACGATATCAGAGTGGGTTTATTTTGACGATGAACAACATTTCCGTTATTGCAGCGACTGCGGTGAGTATGAGGAGTACGAAGACCACAGCTACGGTGCTTGGATAAAGGTTGACGAAAGCACGCACAATCGCACTTGTTTTTTGTGTAACGAGACGGAAAAAACGGAACACAGCTTTGGCGAATGGACGGTGACGAAAGAAGCAACCGAAACCGAAACGGGTAGCAAAGAAAAGACCTGCGTTTGTGGTCATAGTGTAACCGAAGAGATTCCTGCAACCGGCACTTCAAACGGAAATGAAGGAACGACTGGCGGCAACGGTGACCTTGTTCCCGAACCTACCGTGGATAATGACGGACTTACGGGTGGTGCAATTGTAGGCATCGTTGTCGGCTCTGTTGCAGTAGTTGGTATCGGCGGTTTCGCTCTGTACCGGTTTGTCATCAAGAAGAAAAAAGATAAGTAAACGGAGAAAATTCTATGAAAAAAACACTGATCACTATTTGTTGTATGGCGATATGCCTTATGCTTGCGCTCACGGGTTGCTCGATCCCCGACCATATCGAGGACACCAACGGCGCGGATGACTACTCCCTGCAACAGATCACGGAAGATGACGTCGTAGCGCTGAATATGGGTACGCGCGGTTCCATCAGCGAAAGCCAGATGAGCTTTGACTTCGGTGACGTTGCGATCACCAACGGCGTGAAATATTCGGCAAGCAAATTTACGGGCGTTTATCTGCTTTACACCACGACGCTTTTCAAGGGCTCGGACATTCACGTAATGCTCGGCAACTTCAAGATCACAGGAGGCAACTTCGCCTTCTACGTCGTCTTTGACGGCAAGATCGTCGGGCAGGTCACTCCGAGCGGCGAAGGACTCTCCGAGTTCATTCTTGAGGACGTGGATAAAACCGCCTCGCTCGAATACATCATCGCAGGAGAGAGCGCCGGCTTCGAGTTCGTCATCCCCGGCGGCTTGGAATAAGATACAACCCAATAAAAAAGAGCCTGCGACGCGCAAAGCACGCACAGACTCGAATTAACTTAATACTGTAAGGGCTATGGCTTAACAGCTATGGCTCTTTTTTTGCGCTTTTGCAAAAATATCATAAAACAAAGACTATTTATACATGTTCCAAAATCTTCTCGTTGCCTCTTCATACTTTTCTTGCCCCACGTCATAGCTTTGTCCGTGGATAGCACCGGGGATAACTAACAAGTGCTTTGGTCCGGAAGAAGCCTTATAATTCTCGAAGCTCATTTCAATGGGAACGAACGAATCGTCGCTTCCGTGTATGAAGAGGATCGGAAGCTTCGTTTTTTTCATAGCTTCTATAGTTGATATTTCCTTTGAGGTTATGCCGATGTGCTTTTTACAGTACATATCGATCACCTTGCCGCGAAGCCCGTAGGAAAGCTTCATATTTACCTTAACAATGTGGCTCCATATTCCGTATGCGCTTGAAAAGCCGCAGTCGGCTATTACGCCCTTTATGTTTTCAGGCAGGTCAAGTCCTGCGGTCATAAGTACGGTTGATGCTCCGAGAGAAACACCGGCAAGATATACGGGATATTTTCTCTCCGTGCGCTCATTTACGAAGTTTACCCAATCGAGACAGTCATAACGCTCCATATATCCGAAGGTCATATATTCGCCTTCGCTTTTATTTTGTCCGCGCTGCTCGGCAAAAAGAATACTGCACCCCTCATTGTGCCAAAAATCAGCTATCATACCGAAATCCATATTCCACGACGAACGCCATCCGTGCATAGCAACGAGTACTCGCTTTGCATTTTCACACGGATACCAATGTCCAACAAGGCGAAGTCCATCACGGCTTGTTATCTCAACCTCTTCGATATTCTTTTCGAGAAGACGAGCTCCCGTTTCATTGATCCTTGCCTGAAAGGAATCGGCTCGTATGGTTTTTGCAAGCTTTACGCGCATTGTTTCTGTACTTTTTGGACCTTTACGCTTAATTGCTATTGATATAAGCGTTCTCGTTATAATATGAGAAATAACGGTTATCAAAACTATAACCGCGCCTAATACTATCGCAGTTATAATTATCGCTTTTTTCAATTTGCCTTATTGCTCCTTTCTTACCTATAACCTTTCCTTTGCGGTGGAAAGCATAAGCTTTATTCTGTTTAATTGGTTTACCTCGCTTGCTCCGGGATCATAGTCCACAGCGACGATATTCGCCTGCGGATAGGTTTCACGGAGCTTTTTTATAACGCCCTTACCGACCACGTGATTGGGCAGACACGCAAAAGGCTGAATACACACGATATTGGGTGTACCATGTGTAACAAGCTCGATCATTTCTCCCGCGAGAAGCCATCCTTCTCCGTATCGGTTGCCGAGTGAGAGAATGGGCTTTGTCATTTCTGCAATTTCATCAATGGATACGGGTGCATCAAACCGTTTGCTCTTTTTAAGAGCTTCGACTGCGGGCTTGCGAAGATAGCGTATCGCCTTCATTACCGCAGCAGAGCCGACAACGCCCCTATAGGATGCGCCGTAATTCTCGTGCTTGAATTTTGCGCTGTAAAAGCTGTAATTTACAAAATCAATGAAATCGGGAACGACCGCCTCCGCGCCCTCTTTCTCAAGTAGCTCTACCAAGTGATTATTGGCAAGAGGCATATATTTTACGAGTATTTCTCCAACGATACCCACGCGAGGCTTTTTCAGATTCTCGTCAATCGGAAATTCGTCAAATTCATTCACGATACGCTGACACATTTTACTGTAACCGAGCTTGAAGCTCTTATCGGTCAAGGAAGCGATACACTCTCGTGTAAGCTTGTCACACAGCTCGTTTGCCGAGCCGAGTGCCAGCTCATACGGGCGCACGCGATAAAGGCAACGCATAATAAGGTCGCCGTAAAGGAGCGCATAGATGGCATCCTTCACCATTTTCAGATTGATCTGAAAGCCCTCGTTCCTCTCAAGACCGCCCACACTCAAGGAAATAACGGGAATGTGAGAGTAACCCGCTTTATCCAAGGCGCGACGTATAAAGCCAACGTAGTTGGATGCTCGGCAGCAGCCGCCCGTTTGTGTCATCAAAACGGCGAGACGGTTTGTATCATATCTTCCCGAGGTAATCGCCTCCATAAATTGACCGACGATGGTGATCGACGGGAAACAAGCATCATTGTTTACATATTTGAGACCCGTGTCGATTGCCTTACGGTTATCATTGTCAAGTATTTCAAAATTATATCCGTATTTATGGAAAACAGGCTCTAAAATATTGAAATGGATCGGGAGCATCTGCGGTGCAAGAATGGTATATCCCGAATTCTGCATCTCGGCAGTATATTCGGTGCGCTGATATACAGTCGGCTTTGGTTCAGCCTTGATCTGCCGTTCGCGGCGCATACGCATTGCCGAAATCAAGCTGCGGATACGGATACGAACCGCGCCGAGATTGTTCACCTCGTCGATCTTCAGCACCGTATAGAGTTTATTGCTTCCCTCAAGTATTTCATTCACTTGGTCGGTAGTGACCGCATCCAATCCGCAACCGAAGGAATTGAGCTGTATCAGCTCCATATCATCACGCTCTCGCACAAATTCTGCGGCGGCATACAGTCTCGAATGATACGCCCATTGATCAAGGACACGCAGAGGTCGCTCGGGAGAAATGTCCACTGGCAAGCTATCCTCGGTAAACACCGTGAAGCCGTAAGAGGATATCAGCTCGGGAATGCCGTGGTTGATCTCGGGATCGACATGATAAGGACGACCTGCCAAGACGATACCGTTCGCTCCGTTCTTTTCCATTTCAGCAAGAACTCTCGCCCCCTCTGCTCGGATATCAAGTCTTGCTTTTTGTTGTTCATTCCAAGCGGCAAGGGCGGCGGCTCGCACCTCTTTT
>CAZTWE010000106.1:0-5470 GCA_964617165.1 uncultured Ruminococcus sp. | reverse complement strand
ACACACACACAATCAATCACTCAAAACGCGCACGCGAGAGAGTGAGATTTTTTCTCCAGGTGACATTAAGCCCGAAAAACTAAAATTACCCTCTTTTTTTCCTATATTCCGACGGTGTAGTGCCGACAATGCCGATAAACTCTCTGCCGAATGTACGCGGGCAGCTGAAACCACATTCTTCGGCAATTTCCAAAACGCTTTTTGACGTACCTCGAAGAAGCTGGCGGCTTTGATTTATACGCATTATGTTAACGTATTTTTTAAACGGTATACCTGTTTTACGTTTGAAATATTTTGAAACGTATGCATAATCGTAGCCTATTGCCGAGGCGGCGGATTTCAGCGAGCATTCATTGCGAAAATTGCTTTCCACGAACAGAAGCAAGGATTTGATTATATCATCGCTAAGATTGTCGTTTTTCGGTGCGTATGCTCTTCCACGGTCAAATTCACCGCATATACGGTAGCAATGGGCTTTTTTCAGGAAAATATTCTCAGGCTCGGTGTTGCAATAAGCATTGAAGAAAAACAAATTATCGCAGGGGATGAGTCGGTCTGCCTTTTTTCTGAATTCGGCAACCAGCTCAGGAGCAAAAAAGCCTATTTCATATTCCCCAAGCTCTATTATTTGATAAGAATGTACCTGAAAAGGAAATATGAGTACGGCATCCCCGCCCGACAGCATATAGGTTTTGCCATCCACGGTTATTTGGCTTTTGCCCTTGATTTGCAAAAAGTATTCAAAGGATCTGTGCAGGTGCAGGGGATAGTCTATTCCGTTTCCGCGTGACAATTCAAATTCCTCACCATACATTGAATGTTCTGTCTGAAAAAGCATAATATCTCCAAAAAGACTAATTTTGTCTTATATTGTATCATGTTTTGCATTTACTGTCAATAGCCGCTTTTGCTATAATGAAATCACATAATATTTGTTCTGATTTATGATATTACGGAGGAATAGCAATGATTTATTACGTATCGGTAAACGGAAGCGACAGCGCACAGGGAACAAAAGAAGCCCCCTTTAAAACAATAAGCCGTGCAGCCGAGCTTGCCGTAGCAGGCGATACCGTCAGGGTTTTCGGCGGTACTTACCGCGAGTGGGTAGATCCACCGAGAGGCGGTACAAGTGATGAGTGCCGCATAGTATATGAGGCGGCCAAGGGTGAGCATCCTGTTATAAAGGGCTCCGAGCTTGTCCGAGGCTGGGAAAAGGTCAGCGGCACCGTATGGAAAAAAGAACTTGAAAACTCAACGTTCGGTGACTTTAATCCATTTGCGACAGTGCTTTTCGGAGATTGGTTGATGCAGCCTACCGAGTATAACGTTCATCTCGGTGACGTTTATCTGAACGGAATATCTCTTTACGAGGCACCTGATTACGATTCGCTTTGCAAAGCGGAGATGAGGACTGTAGGTGCGCATTTTTTAAACAATGAAATAACAGTACCCGAAACCATTCGCTATCCCGAGCAAACCGTATATCAGTGGTATGCCCGTGTCGGAGATGAGATAACAGAGCTTTTCTGCAATTTCGGAGAGTACGATCCAAACAGCGAAACGGTTGAGATAAACGTTCGCGCGTGCTGCTTCTTCCCGAAAAAGACAGGAGTTGACTATATAACCCTGCGAGGCTTTGAGATAGCGCATGCCGCAACGCAGTTTGCTCCGCCTACGGGAGATCAGCTTGGAATGGTAGGACCTCATTGGAGCTGCGGATGGATCATCGAGAACAACGATCTTCATGATTCCAAATGCACCGCAATAAGCCTTGGAAAGTACAGCGACGAGGCAAGGAGCAATCTGCATACCCGATTTATGCGTAAGTCGGGATATCAGTATCAGCAGGAAGCTGTATTTCTCGCATTGAAAAACGGCTGGGAAAAGGGAAAGGTCGGCTCTCACGTTATCCGAAATAACGTTATCCATGATTGCGGTCAGGCGGGAATTGTCGGGCACATGGGCGCGGTCTTCAGCACGATAGAGCATAATCATATCTACAACGTAAATACAAAGCAGGAATTCTGGGGTCATGAGATCGCAGGTATAAAGCTTCACGCAGCTATCGACGTTTCGATAATAAACAATAACGTTCATAACTGTAACCTCGGTCTTTGGCTTGATTGGCAGGCACAGGGGGCCAGGATAAGCCGTAATCTTTTCTATGAAAACGGCAGAGATATGTTCATTGAGGTAACACACGGCCCATGCCTTGTGGACAATAATGTACTTTTATCCCCCGTTACGCTGCAAAATGCCGCGCAGGGAAGCGCATACGTTCACAACCTGATGTGCGGACTCGTGTTCGGATATAAGGTGCTTAACCGCTCAACGCCATATCACTATCCGCATACAACGGAGGTGGCAGGGTATGCATTCGTCTACGGTGGAGACGATCGCGTTATGAACAATATTATACTCGGAAATAACAAATCCGACAGTAATGCTCTGAAATATTTCGGAGCCGTGCTGGATGAATACAGCACCCCCGAAGAATATATGCCCGCCATACGCAAGATCGGCGTACGCATAGACCACAACAAGTATTACAAGGTTACTCAGCCCGTATGGGTCATGAGCAATGCCTATGCAGGCGACTCTGAGCCTTACCGTGCAGAGATAGGCGCTATCGATGCCGGCGGTGTCTCTGCATCGGTTGAAGAGGTAAACGGAGAGTGGGTGCTCACCGTGAACGTTCCCGAGTCGGTGGCAAACGCATCCTGCCGTGCCGTTACCGCGCAAATGCTCGGTGCGCCGCGTATTACAGAGCAGAATTTTGAAAATCCCGACGGAACACCCGTTGACGTATCGCTTGATATCCTCGGCAATCACCGTACCGATAGGGTCATCCCGGGTGCATTTGCTGAGCTTAGCATAGGAATAAATAAATTTACCGTGTGGAAAGAAAGCGTATAATCTAAGCAAAAAGGCTAAGCCCACGATAACGAAAGAGCAGGAGTAAAAGGAGAAAAAATTCCTGCTATCAGCGTGATACTCTAGACGGATTATCAGACAAATGCTTGCAGAGTTCTATTCCATAAGAATGCCGAAGCCTCCGCACGTCACACGTTCAGCATGCTTTTCTTGAAGATATCCGATCTTTGCAACCATATTGAAAAATCAGAAAGGAATTTAGCTGATGTTTAAAGATAAAAGACTCTCCATACTGGGTGATAGTATTTCAACGTATCGGGGAGTATCGAATGATGCAAACGCAAATTTTACTATACGCTACAACCCATATTTTTACTATGATCCTTTCCCACGGGAAAAAACGTATTGGATGCGCCTGATAAACGAATTCGGAATGGTACTGTGCGTAAATAATTCCTGGTCAGGCGGCAATCTGAGCGGTTCAGACGATCCTACTTCGGGAGTTAATCGCGCACGTCAGCTTTCAAATGATAATGGAGAAAAGCCCGATTTCATTATTGTGTTTATGGGTATAAATGATCTTGGGCGAAACGTATCCGTCGATACTTTTGCCACCGACTATGAAAAGACGTTGATGATAATTAAGCAAAGCTATCCGAAAGCAAGGGTCTGCTGTGTCAATCTTCCTGACAGGTATAAGACCGTCAGAGAGCAAACGGTTTTGTTTAATCAAGCTATAAGTAAAGCGGTAGCCACCGCAGGCGAGAATTTCTTCATAGCTGATCTTTTTAACAGCAAATTGAATAACGATTTTTATTACATGAATACCGTAGACGGCTTGCACCCGGATGAAGACGGAGCCCAAATTATTTCACAGATCGTTATAAATGCATTTAAGAGTATACGGTAATCAAATATAATATGTAAATAAAAATTAACAAAAAGACGGTATTTTGCTGAAAATAGCTCAATATCGTCTTTCCATTTATTCTCGGAATTATTCGGTTATTATTGCGTCAATAGAATTTTCATTTGCTATAGGATACGGATATGCGTTATTTATTTTGGTTGAGTCACAGAGAAAATACCGCTTTCGGGAATGCTCTGCCATTGCGATTTTTAATCCCTTTCGTCCTTTGAGGAATCAAGGATATTTCCGTCCCTGTAGCCGCAGGCGGAAAAGAAGAAAGCATCGGCGTGTATGCCGCGAACAAAGCGTTCCGCTTCGCTTCCGACGAGTGCTATGGAGCTGTTAAGCATTTTTCCGCCCGTGCAGTAGTTGGTGACCCTCATCTCGGAAAGAACAATATTCAGATGCGGATTGTTTGTGATCACCGTGATATCGGGGATATCCTTTAAGAACGGTGCTAAAAAATAGGTCGTTGATGAAGCATCTATGAAAATAGTTTCTCCGGGCACGATAAGCCCTGCTGCTTTTGCTGATATGCGCTGTTTTTCAGCAATATTTTTAACGCCGCGTATAGAAAGCGGCTGCCGGTCGAAGAAGCTCTCGTGCGTAACCGCGCCGACGAGCTTACCGTCCTGTATTATCGGGCTGCCGCTCACGAGTGTGTGCAAGTAGGGATAACAGTTTTTTACAAATAATTAAAAAATCAAAACGGTTACAAAAGAATAAAAATGTAAAATGTTGCAAAAATCTATTATAGAAATCTTGACAAACAGTCTTCCTTGTGATAAAATACAGTTGAAAACAGTAAAAGGTTGCAAAAATCTATTATAGAGGTGCTTATGGAAATTAGGCGAGAATTATATTTAAATCAATTGATCAGCAGAAAAGGCAACGGATTTATCAAGGTTATTACCGGTATTCGCAGATGTGGCAAATCCTATCTCCTGAACAATATCTTCTATAATTATCTTTTGGAAAGCGGTGTGGAGAAAGACCACGTTATTCGGTTCGCTTTTGATTCTGCCGATGATCTCTATTTGATTGGCGAGAGCTTGATCTCGCTTGAAAAAGAAAAACGCAAGGTCGATCCCGAAAAATTCATGAGTTATATTCGTTCTAAAATGACCGATAATCGTACCTATTATTTGCTTCTTGACGAGGTTCAGCTTCTCGATTGCTTTGAAGCAGTACTCAACGGTTATTTGCGCCGTGACAATATGGACGTTTACGTTACAGGAAGTAACGCAAAGTTTTTGTCAAAGGATATTATCACCGAGTTTGCAGGACGTGGCGATGAGATCCACATGTATCCGCTTTCTTTTGCGGAATTTATGAGCTGTTATAAGGGCGACAAATATCAAGGTCTTTCGGAATATATGCTGTACGGCGGTATTCCTCTCGTTGTTCTGCGGGAGAATGCGCAGGATAAAGCAAGGCTTTTGTCAAATCTCTTTGGTGAAATCTATATTTCGGATATTGTGAAGCGCAATAAGATCAGAAACATCGGTGAGCTTGAAGATCTTTTGAATATTCTTTCTTCGTCGATCGGTTCACTTACCAATCCCGAAAAGCTGAAAAACACCTTTAAGACGGTCAAAAAATCAAAGATTACAGCGGCAACCATCAAAAAATATATTGATTGCTTTGAAGATTCTTTTTTGATAGACTCGGCGGAGCGATACG
>CAZTWE010000105.1:0-5506 GCA_964617165.1 uncultured Ruminococcus sp. | reverse complement strand
TATGATTGAACCGCCGTGTACCGATCGGTACGCACGGTGGTGTGAGAGGTCGGCTTCTCAACTAATGGGAAGCCTCCTACTCGATTTTGAACTATAGTTCGTGCGGCAGGCTGTAGTCAGCTCTGCGAAACGATGCATTGAACATGCACAGCTGTGCTATGCTTATATTATCGATATCAAAACATATCCCCATGTAGCCACGCTCGGCAAGCCGTTCAAGCATGGACTTCGTATATTGTAGGGATGGGAACGATATCTTCAGTTTTTCACCGAGCCCTGTGCGATAACGGGTGTATACAAATTCCGACATAAGAGATTTCTCATCGGTTGTTAAAGTGAGTCCGCTTTTGTAACAGAGGGCTTTAGCTTCACCGATACCGATACTTCCGCTACCGATGTCGGCTGAATTTTTCAGCTTGACAAAAACCTTTGAGCTCTCAGCATCCTTTGCAAATTCCGAAAGCTCGCACCGAGCGGTTTCTATATCGTTTTCACACGTTATGATAACGGCACCGTCGGAAAGCTCGGATGCATCTTTCGGAGTATCTGTGAATATATCGGTGAAAAGTATCAGGTCACAGCCAATAAAAAGCTTTCTTGCCTCTAACAAAAATTCACAGAATTCATGCGGATATTTTTTCGCACCGACCTTGGCTGATATTGCTATACCGCTCATACCGTGCTTTTTTGCAAGCTCTATCAAGCCTCTTATAATGCCTGAATATCCTATGTCGTAATGTAAAAATTCCCCGTTCGTTTCATCAATTATCCCAAGTAACGTTATCTTTCCATCGCTTTTTGCAGTATCGTGGGCAAAGCTTGGATCAAAGCTTACACCTATACCATCTTTTCCTATTCTGCCTGCGGTTACGGCAATATAAGTTATATAGGGTAAGGCACGCTTTAAATTTTCTCTTTTGCAGCCCTTGTTGAAAATCCCGAGCGCAGATCCCACTCCGAGTGCGGGAACCTCATGGCGCACTGTCAGCACCTGTCCCGGGCGCAGCCTTTGCGCAAGAGCAAGCTGCGGATTGTTTGCAACAAGTGCGCTTTCCCGTATTGAGAAGCGTTTCGCTATCGTCTCGCGGCTCTCACCGCCTCTGACGGTAACGGTGCGAGTAGGAATAAGTATCAGCAATTCATCTCCTACGGTCAGCCTATCACCGTCAATATCATTATCCGCCAGTATTTTCGTTGGCGGAACGGAGTACCTTCTTGCAATATTATAAAGTGTTTCTCCGCATTTTACAGTATGTATTATCATTTTCTCTCCTATGGAATTTATTTAATATATTTTATGTGTCAATGAATGTTTTGTTTATTGTATGGGGAAAATATTTGAACGTTGTATAATAAGAAAGGAATGAGCTTTAAGTGATAAAAAATTCTGAAATCAAAAGCATTACAGCTGTGCAGATACTCGATTCAAGAGGAAATCCCACGCTGCAAACAAAAGTTGTATTGGAATCGGGAGCCGTAGGTATTGCCTCGGTTCCGTCTGGAGCATCAACGGGAATACACGAGGCATACGAGCTTCGTGACGGCGGTGAGAGCTTCGGTGGCAGGGGAGTGCTGAAGGCACAGGAGTCTGTGAATACAAAAATAGCCCCCGCTCTTATAGGGGTCAGTGCGTTGGATCAAGTTCGCGCCGACTGTATTATGATAACACTTGATGCATCTCATAATAAGTCGAATCTCGGAGCAAATGCAATTCTTTCGGTTTCTTTGGCAATTTGCCGTGCCGCAGCCGCGCATCTCGGACTTCCTCTATACAGATATATAGGTGGTATTCGCGCAAACAGCATACCTACTCCTATGATGAATATTCTGAATGGTGGTGCGCATGCACAGAATAATCTTGATATTCAGGAATTTATGATAGTTCCGATAGGCGCCGCATCCTTTAATGACGGAATGAGAATGTGCGCGGAGATATATTCAAAGCTGAAAAGCTTACTTTCCAAAAAAGGCTATTCCACCGCAGTTGGAGATGAGGGCGGATTTGCCCCCAACGTTGAGGGGGAAAGGGAGGCGCTCGATCTTATATGCGAAGCTGTAAAATCAGCGGGATATATCATGGGAGATGATATATCGCTTGCACTTGACGTTGCCGCATCGGAGTGGTATTCGGATAGCGATAAGCTTTATAAGCTTCCAAAGAGCGGTAGAACTTACACAGCTGCCGAGCTTTCCGATATGCTCATTAAGCTGTGTGATGATTATCCGATTATTTCGGTAGAGGATGGAGTGGCTGAAGATGATATTGACGGCTGGAAAATACTGACCGAAAAAGCCAAAAGCAAAAATATATTACTTGTCGGAGATGACTTATTTGTTACAGACAAGCAAAGGCTTGTTATGGGAGTTGAGAATAATATAGCAAATGCGATTTTGATAAAGCCTAATCAGATAGGAACTGTGAGTGAGGTTTGCGAAACGGTTGAATATGCACGCTCAAAAGGGTACGATACGGTAATGTCGCACAGAAGCGGTGATACCTCGGACACGTTCATATCGGATTTTTCGGTCGCTCTCGGAACCGAGTTTATCAAGAGCGGAGCACCCTGCAGAAGCGAACGAGTTGAAAAATATAACCGTTTGCTGATGATAGAAAACGAGCTGTTTTCTCCGTGCTACAATCGGATAGAAACGAATTAGTTGAATGTAGTTTAACTGCGTTCTGAAGTTCGATTATTGTTGCTGTATTACGATTTGTTCTCAAAATAAGCGAAAGCTACTTGAAAAAAGTCTCTGATTGTGTTAATATATACGTATAAATTGATTTGTATCATAAAAAATACGTGCCGGAGGCTTATATGAAGATAAAAACAGGATTTGTGCTTGAAAAGGTTGCGGATAGCTACCTTGCGTGCGCAACCGGAAAACTAGCAAAATCATTTAACGGCTTTATTCGTTTGAATGAGAGCGGAGCTTTCCTTTGGAAGCTGCTTGCCGAGAAAGATATGTTGGAAGCAGATCTTGTGCATGCACTCATGAATGAGTATGATATTCCCGAGGATGTTGCGCTTCGCGATACAAAGGCATTCATCCAAAGTATTACGAACTCAGGAGTATTGGAAGCTTAATTATGATAGGCTTGGATAAGGATGGAGTTAGCATCGAGGATGTTCTTGAAGAGCATGGAAGCTATGCTTCGGTCATAAAAGGCGTAAGCATGCGTCCTATGCTTAAAACAGATCGCGATGTGATAGTATTGCAAAAAGCTGAAGCATGCCTGAAAAAGTATGACGTTGCGCTTTATAAGGTCGGCGAAAAATATATTTTTCACAGAATAATTGGCGTTGATAAGGAAAAGAAAATATATATCATACGAGGCGATAATACTTATAAAAAGGAATATGTCAGCTTTGATGTCGTTCTCGCATATCTTACGGCTTTTAACAGAAAGGGCAAACACTATACTGCTGAGCATAGGGGTTATAAAATATATTCGATAGTATGGAATTTTATCTATCCTGTGCGCTATTTTTTGCACGGATGCAGCTTGCTTCTTTCGCGTGCTTTGAGAAAATTTAAAGGGAAATCGCAAAAGAGTGTGTGAGATTTTAGAAAGTCGGTTGAAAATTCAATAAAAGCAGGCAGAGGTGTGCGCAGTAATGTACACCTCCGCCTGCTTTTATTGAATTTTAACTATGATATGCCTAAGAGGTTATTTTATCCTCAAGGATGTAAGGCAGATCTATGGGAGTTGCGAGATTTTCGACAAGCTTATCATAGAAAACTCCCGCTTTGCCGATATCGGAAAAGATATCCTTAACGGAGCTTTCGGTTGTTTCACCGTCTTTCGTCATTCTGGCGGTGATTGAATAGAGAGGGAGCTGGAAGCTTGCAACCTTGCTTGATTCCGATGCGGTCAGGCAATATTCGTAAACAATGCCATCTTCTGTTTTTCTGTCTTGGCGGATGATTTTTGTTGAATTTTCTTCTTTTTTCATGAATTCTCTCCTTTAAATTTGGTATTACCTTATTTTAACATATTTGGAAAGAATAAAAAGTTAAGAAAATGTCGAAATTTTTGCACATTTTTTGATAAAAGTATCGACGTATTGCGCAAATTGCACTTAAATTCGATAAAAAGCTATTATATAATCAAAAATAATGGAATTTTATACAAAAAAGCAATCCGAGCGAATAAGCAAAAATGCATTTTCGCTCGGATTTAATGATAAAAAAAATAAAATAAAGTTAAATCATACAAGTTCGACAGCAATATAGCAATATTTACAATGTCATACTTTCGTTACGTGAATTTCGGCCTCTGCATTGGTTTTTCCGTCCGGTTTTACAGTTCTGATGTAGTAAACACCGTCCACATTTGCCATATATACGTCAAGCACGTCCTTATATTTGGCATCGTTTACGTAGCTAATTGTTATAGCACTTATGCGTTTTCCCGAAAGAGGAAGAAAGTTTGCGAAAATATCGGCGTATCTTGTATTATTTATATGCATATTTTGATCTATATCCGAATAGCAAACGGTATATTGCCCGACGTGTTCCATAGGCGAGGGGAGCTTTGAATATGTAAGCTCCATATCCCACGCTTCGTAAGTAGGTAACGGAAGATTGAAGTCGTTTACCCGAACGAGCTTACGAGCCTCGGTGTCGATGAGTGCCCAAATCGAGATAGCTCTGCCTATCATTACGCCACCTCTATATAATCCGTAGCAACGGATGAAGCTATATCCGCGGCTGATGCAGGGAAAAGTCTGCGCCTCAAGCTCATCATACGCACGCACGGTCTCATTAAATTCAAGCCTTATCTTGCTTATAATGAAAGCACGGTTTTGAGACTTGAGAGTATCGTAAGACAAACCGCTTTCCGTTAGCTGAGTTTGCGCGGCAGACTGTATATAACGTATAAGCGATGATGCACGGCATACACCGTTGAAATCAACGTCATGTATATCTACTTTTATATCCTGTTTAAAACCTATCATTGTATAACCTCTGTGCTTTTTTGCTTTTATTTTATACCAAAACCGATCAAATGTCCAGCGAATTTTATATTTTTAATGAAAATTTAAAAAATATGTAGAAATATTTAATTTTTTATGGTAAACTATTTTTGTAATATAAAGCAAAGGAGATACAAATATGATAATAATAAATGAAAAGAATTTTGCAACGGAAATAGAAGCCTGCGATAAGCTTTGTGTGATTGATCTGTATGCTGATTGGTGTATGCCGTGTAAAATGCTCGCCCCTATATTTGCAGAGCTTGAGAGCGAATTCGAGAACGTGAAATTTTGCAAGATAAACGTGGATGAGAGTCCGAAGCTCGCATCACTTTTTCACGTAGAGAGCATACCTATGGTGGCAATAGTAAAAAACAACACTTTCGTTGACATGTCAATAGGACTTGTCCCTAAGGAAGCTTTGAAAAAGCTTATTGATGCTAACTTGTAATTATATATGAAGAAAAGGGGTTGTCTCATTAAGAATTTATGAAAATCAGAGAAAAAATGAGAAAAAATGAAGTAAA
>CAZTWE010000104.1:0-5601 GCA_964617165.1 uncultured Ruminococcus sp. | reverse complement strand
AATCGAGCATTTCAATCTTTTTCTCATTTATCCAATACGCTTTTTGAATAATGTCGTATGAGTATTTCTCGTCCTCGGTTTTCGGGGGATTATTGAGAAAGTGAGTCTTGCATCTGAGCAAGGTTAATTTTACTTGGTAATATGGCTTCAGGTCTATCATTTTCGCGCTCCTTTCGGGTGGTAACACACATTATACCGAAAGAAGACGGAAAGTCCAGAGTTTTTGGGAAATTTATTTGTTATCTTGAGAAGATTTTGCGGTGTTGATTTAATATCACCTAATACCAAGCAATGCACGGATACCTAAAACAAACATATACACGGCAAGCCCAAGAAAAATTACACCAAGAAATATCATTAAAAATCTATGCTCTGAAAAGTCATTTTTTAAATTATCTTTATCAATGCAATTATCGGTAAGAATTTCTCGCTTTTTCCAATAAACAATACTTTTGTACCAACCTTTTAATTCTGTGTATGTCACAAAGATGATAGCAAAAAGGGTAATGATGCTTATTACAATATATCCATAACCGAATATGATATCATTATCATAATTTGTTCCGGTTATGATGATACCGAGAATCAACAAAGCTACGAAGATATAAGAAAGAGTGCGGAATATAATCTCTTTTCTCTTGGCTTCTTTTTTTGCTTGTTTTTCTTTCGGATTTTCCAAAACAGGCTTAATTGCTTTATAACGAGCCATCTGTATCACTTCACTTTTATATACCAATTATACCATAAAACCTATTACTTTTCAACCTTAAAATAAAAAATGCTTTTTGCTGAGGCAAAAAGCTATATTAGATACCTTTTCACTATTACCTATTACCTCCAAAAATCTTCTCGGACGTATTTAGTGAAAAGTGAAGAGTGAAAAAGTAAAACCTTCCCGAACTTCGTCCGAGAAGGTTTTTGTGTTGTGCTTCCTTAATAGATGCCGCCACGGGAAAGTCAATAAAATCAAGGTTTTTCAAAAGTGTATCAACAAATTTTATCCGCAAAATCCACAATTTTCTCTGCAGCATCAATTAGTTTTTCCTCGGATAACGTGCACGCAATTCTTATATATCCCTCCCCTGCTTTGTTAAAGGCGTTGCCGGGAACAACTGCTATATGCTTCTCATCCAAAAGCCTATAAGCAAATTTCTCTGACGTCAATCCTGTTTTCGTAATATCAATAAACAGATAGAAGGTTGCCATCGCATCGCGCACAATGAGATTTTGGGATTTTTTAAGCTCCGCGGTCATTGCAGTACATCGGCTCTTAAAGATCTCGCATATTTCTGTTTCCAAGGTTTCGCTGTTTTGGAGCGCCGTAACGGATGCGTACTGCGCAAACATACACGCGCAGGAATTAACGTTTTCCTCAAGTGTCGCAACAGCCGTTGCAATTTCCTTTGGAGCACAGACGAAACCTACACGGAAGCCCGTCATTGAAAAACGCTTTGAAAGGCTGTCAACTAAAATCGTACGCTCTTTCATATCTGGAATTTCAAGAATGCTCCTGCAATCTCCGTCAAAAACAATAGTACGGTAGACCTCATCGGTTATCACCCAAAGATTATATTTTTTGGCGATATCGGCAATCTCTTTCAGTTTACCAAAAGGAAGAACAAACCCCGTGGGGTTAGACGGCGAATTGATTATAATCGCCCTTGTTTTACCGGGTGTGATATTTTCGATAATACTATGAGAAAGATTATCAAGATTGTCATTCCCGAGATAATTTACGTATTTCGGAATCGCGCCACACATTTTCACCATATTCGTATAATTTGGCCAGTGAGGCTCGAGTATTATCATCTCGTCACCGGGATTGAGAACAGAAGCTGTGGCAAGATAGAGTGCACCCATAGCACCGGCTGTGACCGCAATTTCATCAGAAGTATATGTCAAACCGGTTCTTTTGAATACGTCATCCGATATAGCGCGACGAAGCTCGAGAATACCCGCATTGGCAGTATATTTCGTCTTGTTTTCCGACAGTGCTTTTGCAGCGGCATCCTTCACTATCTGCGGCGTGGGGATATCGGGATCACCAAGTGTCAGATCAACCACGTTTTCGTATTCTTTCGCTTTGTCGTAGATTCGGCGCACAAGCTGTGGCTCATTTTCTTTTACTACGTTTGATATAAACATTAAAATCACCTCACAAATCTTATAATTATATTATAATTTATGAGGTGATTTTTGTCTTTCACGATTCGTGGGTAGTTTTATATTAATTGGCTTTTTTATATGCGACCGGAGATGCTCCGATTTTTCTTTTGAACAGTAACGACATCTGAGCACCGGATGAAAAGCCGCAAGTATAGGCAATTTCTGTACAAGTGAGTTTTGTGTTCTTAAGTAGCCGCTTTGCGTTTTCAAGCCTGACTTCAATCAAATAATCTTGCGGCGAAACGCCAAACCGCTGTTTAAAAATATGCCTGAAATAGTCATAACTGTAACCGCTGAGCTTCGAAAGCTGACCGAAATTGATTTTTTGATTGGAATACTGTTCGATATAAGCTTTTATGTATTCAATATTCTTGCATTTTCTGCTCGCGCCATTTATATTTCGCATTGTTGAAACAAGCAATAAATCGAGAAAAGCCACTGCGGCAATTTCGTATTCCGCATCTTGCTGTTTGTACTCCTCTATGATTTTTTTAAAGCATATAAGCGTAGACATATCACTCGCACGGTAAATGCCGCCTTGCGGGATAAGTCCTTTATTGTTGTATCCAAATCCAATAAAGAGTATTTCGCCGGAACCTTCAAATCGCTCGGTGTGGTAAGTTTGGGGAGATACTATGTAATACATATCCTGTGCAATGGGATACGTTTCGTCTCCAATAACAACATTCCCGCTCCCGGAGAGAATATAGATGATTTCGTAGCAATTATGCATATGTAATCTGAACTCGTTGCTATGCGTATTGTGTCTGCTTAGAAAATATATACTTCGACGGTGTTCCATGTCATGTCAGCTTCTCCTTACTATCTAAATCATATACTATCATGGGATCTTTGTATACTCATCCTATTTGTAGCTTGGCAATAAAGTCAGCCATAACCTTACCGCCTTTCACCTTGGTATATCAATTATACCACGAAACCTATTACTTTTCAACCTTAAAATAAAAAATGCTTTTTGCTGAGGCAAAAAGCTACATCAGATACCTTTTCACTATTCACTATTACCTATTACCTCCAAAAATCTTCTCGGACGGATTTAGTGAAAAGTGAAGAGTGAAGAGTGAAGAGTGAAAAAGTAAAACCTTCCCGAACTTCGTCCGAGAAGGTTTTCGGACACGGGCAATTTCTATGCCGTATCACACAGTATCATCTAATATCACAGCGGTTGGTGTCAGCGTTGGTGTCAAAACCGTTTTCGGTGCTCAAACGCAACCGCAAAAACATTCGTTGGGTTTTGATACTGCAAAGGATATAATTCTTTAGGGTCAGAATAAGATTGAAAACAGTTCTTCGGGATTTTTACTCAGTAACAAATAAACCTTTGGGCAAGGCATTGTTTCGCACAAAAAGACGATGATTTTTAAGGTCATCGTCTTTCCCTTTTTAACTTAATCTTCGGCGCCGGTATTCACCTGTTCCAACGACTTAATGGCATTATCCTTTTGTGTCTTTCCAATCAGATAAAGGAACGCGAATGCGGGAATGCGATAGAGTTGAGTGCTTCCGCGAGTTGTCAAACCGAAATCCGTTGCGTTCTTGGAAATCACGTAACCGGGGATGTCAGCCATTCCGCAAATCACGATTCCGTTATCGTCCTTGACGGTAGAATTGTTGCGCATCTTTGCTTCGATATACTGAATCGGCTGACCTGCATACTGCACCGCAACGTCTATCTCCGCGCCGTTTCCGTCGCGAACGTATCCGACCTGATAGAGCTTATTGATCGAAGTAAAGTAATCCTTAACGTGCTTGAACACCGTGGTTTCCAAAGCATATCCCAGCTCGGTTGCCTTGGTGTATATATCCGCATCCAAAACAACCGCGCCGCGAATACCGCTATCGGAAATATAGATCTTGTTCTTGCGCTTTAACACCTTCTTGCCTTGAATGTTCAACTGCTCACTAATATTGATAAGGTTTGCATCGGCAAGATACTGAATATACTTCTCAATCGTGGGCTTGGATACTCCCTCAAACTCCTTGCACATAGCCTCAATATTGATTATGCTTGAGCTGTTATAGCAAAGGTAAATGAACACCTTTTCCAACTCGTCAATGCTGCGTATCTCGTGAAGCTTAGGCAAGTCGTGCTTGATGGCTCTGTCCATTACGTCCTCACGGATAAGGGATTGCGCATACACCGTGTCCTCGGTCTTGACAAGCTCAGGGAAACCGCCAAGCTGCAAGTAGCGCATCAGATGCACCTGCAAATCGGAAAGTCCCATAATCAGACGTGTCTGTTCTTGCTGAGAGAGCGTATGGATCTTGAAGACGTCCTCGCATTCGGCGTTCATTTCCACGCCCTTGATCTGGCAATACTCGTAGAATGAAAGCGTAGGAATACGGATAACAGTCCAACGTCCCGCACCGCTTTCGCGTACTCCTTCCTCAACGGCTGCACTTGCCGAGCCTGTAGCAATCGCTCTCATTTCGGGGTTCATATCATACGCCATCTTCAAGTAATGAGTCCAATTCTTATCGAATTGAATTTCATCCACGAACAGATAAAAACGCTCGTCGTTAGAAATGTTCTCCTTGTAGATGGAAAGCACCTGGTCGATACCCGCCGCACGAATAACCGGGTGGTCGAAGGTAAAGAACAAAATATTATGCGGCTTTACCCCCTCGGCAAGTAAATCCGAAATGGTCTGATATATAATCGTGGTCTTTCCGGTACGTCTTGCACCGCTCATCACGACGATACGGCGAATATCACTTTTCAAGGTTTTGCGGCAGGAATAATAACCGCAACGCTTGAAATCCTTTAAGAACGTCTTTGGCACGATTCCGCTCTGCCACCACGGGTTATAGCTTGTAAGAATCGAAAGAATATTTTCTCTGCTAACAACTGCCATATTGATTACCTCCATACTAAATTCAATGATATTATAGCATAAGTTAGAATAAAAGTCAAGATAATTCAAAGTATATTTTCAATTATATGCCGTTTTATTTGAATTATACATCAATTTAAGTTTTTTTATTTTTTCTTGCAGAAATCATATTTTCCCCTCCGTCTTTGGTTGGTGAGAGGACAAAACAAGTCCCTCGTACAACTGAATAGCCTCGTACCGAGAGTTCTACAGGAGCTACGGATAGTGTGCGAAGATATGAGCTCGCCCATAGATTAAAACGTGCATAGCGCGTTCCTGCAATACTCGGTCAAGAAAAGGGCGAAGGAAATGGCTCAGTATCAAGGCGCACGAATTGCTCAAGCCCTGCGGCATTATGGCAATCGTCGTTCCAAAGTCCTTCATAACATTGGCAAGGAAATAAGCATGGCACGAAAGCGGTTAAGTATGAGCCAAACGGAGCTTGCGGAACAAGCAGATCTGTCTTTGACTTATATCAGTAAAATAGAATGCGGACACAAGAATATCAGCGCTTACACGTTAGCAAGAATTACTACGGCGC
>CAZTWE010000103.1:0-5645 GCA_964617165.1 uncultured Ruminococcus sp. | reverse complement strand
AGGAAATACCTGAACATATCATCGGACAGATCCTTGAGCTTTAGTGCCGTTGTCTCGGAAGCTTTGATATATTCCTGCATGAGCGCATCGTTGCCCGAATGGCTTTTCATTATATCGAGATAACCGACAAGAACAGTCAGAGGCGTTCTTATATCATGAGACATTGAGGTTATAAGCTCCGAGTTGGCGTTCAGAGCCTCTTTTTCCTTTTCAAGGCTTTCAAGCATAGATGAACGCATGCGCTCCACGTTTCTTGTAAGCCCTGCAAGCTCATCATCCCCCTCCGCAGTTCGAATAGACGTATTCACGTCTACCTCATAAACCAGGCTTACGTCATGCGCGAGCCTTGATATCTTAGAGGTTATGTTATGGAAATACAGCATCAGCACTACCGCGAGAGTTACAAACGCCGAAGCAAGACTCACGATATTGGCAATATCGTAATAAATGTATTCGGTAAAATCAACCAGGGAGACGAAGAGCGTACCGTCACTGAGTTCAAGCGGCAGCAAGTCGTTCTTACCGGCTGTCTCTATTATTTCCTCTCTTGTGGGATAGTCAACGGTAATACCGCTGTTCGGTCTGTTTTCAGTCGTATTGTCGGGATTACTCGCGGAATCGTCTTTACCGTCACCGATATTGGTATCCGGAGCATCCTGGGTACCTTCATCCTTTTCGTTATCAGTTCCTGCGTTATCGTCTCCTTCAAGGCTTCCGTCATAAAACAGCTGATCGTTCTTATACAGGAATACGTAAACGTTTCTGTTGCTTCTCACCCATCTTGTAATAGCAGCCGTATCCTCAGAGGATACCCGGTTCCGCTTGACGTGATCCTGCAAGCTATCGAAATATTCCCGATACCGTTCTTCTTTATTATCCTCTGAGTTGTAATAATTCTCAACCCAATTTATCATCAATGCATGAAGCACAAAATACACGGCAACGCCAAGCACGGTTGCTATTACTGTGCACGTAAGCATTCCCGCCCTGAGCGAGTGCATGTGTTTTTTCCATGCGCCGCGAATTTTCTCAATCAATTTGATAACCCTTTCCCCAAACGGTCCTTATTATTTTAGGAGAGGACGGTGTGTCCTCAAGCTTTCTGCGCAGATTGAGCATGTGCACTGTTACGGTGTTATTGGACGAGGGCAATGGCATCTCTCCCCAAATCGATTCGTAAAGCTCGTCCGAGCTTACGGCTCTGCCGCGATTTGATGCAAGGAAGAGCAGAAGCTCCATTTCCTTATCACGGATATCTATAGGATCACCGTACTTGAAAACCTCACGGGTCTCGGGGTTTACTATAACACCGAAGCCAAGCTTGATAACCTCCGCGGATGCATCCGACTTTGCACTGTACCTGTTGTAACGCCTTGTAAGCGCATCGACCTTGAGCAGCAGCTCGTTTGAGCTGAACGGCTTTACAAGATAATCATCACCGCCCTTGCTGTAAGCATCCTCCTTGTCACTGTCCAGCGACTTTGCTGTAAGAAACAGCACGGGTACGTCGGAAAAGTTTCTGATTTTCTTCACCGCATCAACGCCCGAAAGCTTCGGCATCATTATATCCATAATGCAAAGATCTATATTTCCGTCATCCGCGATAACGTTCACAGCCTCCTCACCGTCAGCTGCCTCGCACACCGTATATGACTTGCTCTCAAGCAATATCCGCAGTATCTTTCTTATTTCCCTTTCATCGTCAGCAACAAGTATTTTCATAATAATGCTTCCTTTCTCCGAATGCGCATAAATCTGTATTATATTGTAACACACATTTGTAAACATTTCAAGTGTAGATTTGAATTGATGCTTTGATACGAAAACAAGGCAGAAGCATAAATATAGCCTCTACCTTGCCGTTTTTATATTGTTTGATGTTCTGTAAATAGCCTATTTGATGTTTTCGATCAATAGTTCTCTTTTCTTACCTCGAAGAAGCTCTGAGGATGTGCGCATACGGGGCATGCAAGAGGAGCCTTGAGACCCATTACAAGGTGTCCGCAGTTGCGGCACTCCCACATGGTCATCTCGCCCTTTGCGAATACCTCCTGCATCTCTACGTTGGAGAGAAGCTTGCGGTATCTTTCCTCGTGTGCCTTTTCGATAGCAGCTACCATTCTGAACTGAGCTGCAAGAGCCTTGAAGCCCTCCTCCTCAGCTTCCTTAGCGAAGGTATCGTACATATCGGTCCACTCGTAGTTCTCACCCTCCGCTGCTGCAACAAGGTTGGATGCAGTGTTGCCAAGTCCGCCAAGTGCCTTGAACCAAAGCTTTGCATGCTCTTTCTCGTTCTCTGCGGTTTCGAGGAATATAGCTGCGATCTGCTCATAGCCCTCTTTCTTTGCAACAGATGCAAAGTATGTGTACTTGTTTCTAGCCTGAGATTCACCTGCAAAAGCAGTCATGAGATTTTTTTCTGTTTTCGTTCCCTTAAGGTCCATTTGTAATTTCTCCTTGAATTTTATTTTTATTTTAAATTATTATTGCCAATAAGATGTCATAAAATCGCCGTTCTGCATTTTTTGCACACGTACCGCAGCTTCAATTCGTATGAATCAACTGCCTCGTTTGCAAGCTCGCAAAGCTCAGCAAGCAAATTCGGACACTCTACGTCCTTGATTCCGTGGCACTCGGTGCATATCAGATGCGCATGAAGAGTAAAGGATGAATCATAAACGTCAGCACTCCCCTCTCCGGTTATCCTGCGAATAAGTCCTTCTTCCTCCATAGAACGGAGATTATTATAGACCGTTGCTCTCGATATGCCCGGCATAGCCTCCCTTGCCAGCGAAAGAAGCTCATCGGCTGTTCTGTGCTTGCCTATACACGCATCAGATCGGAATATCGACAGCAGGACAGCTCTTTGCTTTGTCATAATACTCTCCAATTTGATTTTTGGACTTTGTATAAACTTTTTAGACTCAGTCTAAAATTATTATAGCAGAGCAAAGGTAAAATGTCAATAGCTTTTCAAAATTTTTTTGCGCCTTTGTTTTCGGATAAAAACGGTTTATTTACACGTTTTATGCCAGATGTATCAGCTCTATATATTAAGGTATCCTTTTATCACTTTCAAGGTATTATATACACCGTCAATATGGCTTCTCTCATATCCGTGGCTTGCGTAAACGCCTGCGCCTATCAAGCCGTGCCTGATATCATTTCCCGCATCGAGAGTTGCTTCAACGTCTGAGCCGTAATGAGGATAAACGTCCACAGCGTAATCTGCGCCCTCGTGCTTTGCCGCCTCGATAAGCTTACCAACTACCTCATAGCTGTAAGGACCGCCTGAGTCCTTTGCGCAGATCGAAACCTTGCGCTCGGTGCAAGTAAGCCCGTTTCCAACGCAACCCATATCAACGCTTATAGCCTCTGTCACTCCCTCGGGAACGGATGCACTTCCACCGTGACCTACTTCCTCGTAAACGGTTATATGAAGATAAACTTTTCTTCCAAGAGTTATCTTTTCTTCTTTTATATATTCGGCAAAGCCGAGAAGTATGCCAACAGAGAGCTTATCATCAAGAAATCTGGATTTGATGTAGCCGCTTTCGGTAACTCTTGTGCGCGGATCAAACGCCACAATATCACCAACCTCAATACCGAGCGCGCGTGTAGCGTCTGCCGACGAGGTGTCACAATCGAGAAGAATTTCGGTAGTATCGAAGCTGCGCTTTGTATCACCGTACGAGCTGTTTACGTGTACCGAGGCATTGCAAATCTGCAACGTACCCTCATATATTCCACCCGATCTTGTATATACCTTTACGTTTTCTGCCTCACCGTTCTCAGCTCGCATGCCGCCGAGAGGAGTAACTCTCAGCGCTCCGTTACCCTTTATTTCGGCTACCATTGCACCGAGGGTATCGGTATGGGCTTCAAGCAGCAGCGCATCGCTCGCATCCTCACCTCCGAGGTCAACAAGCACACCGCCCTTGTTTGTCAGCTGTGCTGAAAATCCAAGCTTCTCAAAGCTTTCCTTGACCCACTGCGCAGCACGTGCCGTATATCCTGTCGGGCTGTCTATTGCCAAAACCGCTTTGGCGTATTCTACGCTTTTTTTAGCGTATTCGTAAGAAAGGCTGTTATTTTTCATCTCAATCTCCATATAGTTATATTTACGTTTTCATTCTAGCATAAAGCACGACCTTTTTCAATCCGAAGATCGAATTATTTAATACTTTTAGCATTTTGACGAAAAACGCTTTTTAAAATTAGCTAATTTTTTCTGTTTTTTCGTTTGCGATTTGCGAAAAAAACTGTTGATTTATTGTAAAAAGTGTATTATAATATACTCGTTCATGTCTGTCTGCTCGCAAGCAAGCACGAACGGGTATATTTCAAGGAATGTGCGAAAATCTTTTAATTTTCGGTAATGTGCCCGGCATTACAGTAAATTTTGGCTTCGGCAAAATTTACGCCACACAAAACATTATATACATGTAAAATTTTAAATATACAAAGGAGACATTATGCAAGCTAACGTACGTCCGGAAAGCTTCCGCCGTATCACAACGGAAGCACTCGCAAAAGATTTCATTGATGAACAGATCAAGTACATCAGGGAAACAGTTGGTGATAAAAAGATACTTCTCGCGCTTTCGGGCGGAGTTGACTCATCCGTTGTTGCGGCTCTTCTTATCAAAGCGATTGGAAAGCAGCTCGTATGCGTGCACGTAAATCACGGTCTTATGCGTAAGAACGAATCTGAGCAGGTGCTTGAGATCTTCGGAAAAAATCTTGAAGCAAATCTTATATACGTTGATGCAACCGACCGCTTTCTCGGAAAGCTCGCAGGAGTTGCGGATCCCGAAACGAAAAGAAAGATCATCGGCGCGGAATTTATCGAGGTTTTTGCAGAGGAAGCGCGTAAGCTTGACGGTATAGATTTCCTTGCTCAGGGTACTATCTACCCCGATATTCTGGAGAGCAAAAACGGCATAAAGGCACACCACAATGACGGTGGCTTGCCCGAGGATCTTAAATTTGAGCTTGTGGAGCCTGTAAAGCTTCTTTACAAGGACGAGGTGCGCGTTGTCGGTGAGGCTCTCGGTCTGCCTCACGGTATGGTTTACCGCCAGCCGTTCCCAGGCCCCGGTCTCGGTGTTCGCTGCCTTGGTGCTATAACTCGCGAGCGACTCAATGCGCTTCGTGAGGCTGACGCTATTCTGCGCGAGGAGTTTGACAACAGCGGTCTTGCAGAAAAGGTATGGCAGTACTTCATCGCAGTTCCCGACATCAAGAGTGTCGGCATGCGCAACAATAAGAGATACGAGGGATGGCCTGCGATCATCCGTGCGGTTAACACGGTCGATGCAATGACCGCGACTATAGAGGAGATCCCCTACCCCGTGCTCCACCGTATAACCGATAGGATAACTCATGAGGTTGAAGGTATCAACCGAGTTCTTCTTGACCTCACTCCGAAGCCTACGGGAACGATTGAATGGGAATAATGCCAAAAACGGCGAAATCCCTTATGGCATAAGGATTTATCAAAAGCAAAAAGTCCTTGTGACAACAAAATGACAACATTTTCGTATTATTCATAAATAATTTAAGAGGCTAGCTCATTAAACTAGTCACAAAAAAGAAAAAAAGCGGATGTTCTTTACCAAAAGGTATTGAGCATCCGCTTGCTT
>CAZTWE010000102.1:0-5679 GCA_964617165.1 uncultured Ruminococcus sp. | reverse complement strand
AATGGTATTGGAATAGTAGGAGCCGTCTGCAAGTGCTATCGTATGTCCGTTTGCAATAACCGTACCGTTCTGATTGACGGTCTGAGGTACGGTTATATCAGTTGTAAGGTGAGGAACGGTCTCAATAGCAGCACCTGTTGTGAGCGCTGTGTTAACGTCAGAAACGTCAAATCCGCCAAGCGTAACGCCCGTACCGTATACATATCCTGTGTTATAAGCGGAAAGAGTGGGGAGATATGCTGTGGGATTGGGGCTTGAATAGGACTCATTTGCCTTATACGCATCGTAAGTTCTCATGTTTACGTTGTCTATAAGAAGAGAAGTATTCAAAGCAGACGAACTCTGAATATCGAAACGTGGGCCGTATATTTTAAATGCATACTTAGCGCAAAGAGTAGCCTTACCGACGTACTGACCGTTTATGTAGAAGTAAGCAACGCCACCAGCCTCAGATGCAACAGGAGTGCTTGAAGTTGCTGTAATAGTGCCTGTTGTAACTGTGGTTGTACCCTCATCGCTAACGTTGGGGTATGCGACAACTGTAACGTGATTCCATGCATCTGTATGAAGAACAACGTCCCCAGCGGTAACAGCACCACCGGCGGCATCAGCTATGCCGTTGAGTATCAGCTCATTTTTATTGATCTTGATTGACGCACCGGCTTTACCGTCGGTTTCCGAAACTTTAGTGCCGGTGACGTTACCGGCAGAATCTTTTACCTCCGCTGCCTTATATCCTCTGACGTTTACGGTCATGAGGAAATCAGCGAAGCCAAGCTCGGGATCGGCTGCAAAATCATAATCCATAACGATTACGGATTTTGCGTTGTACGCTATGCCCGTGGAATAGTAGCTCATGGTTGTTTTGGGAGATGCTGTTGTAGTTACGTACTTAAGAACAGAATTGTTGCCGTACGTTGCGGAATAAAGCGAGCCCTGCGGGTTCCAGCTAAGATAATGGTGCGGGTACATAGCAAAAGCGGAATTTGAATACCCGTAAGAGCCGTTTGTAGTACCTGCCTCCCAAATAAGCTCATCCGCACCGATACCGTAGCCGTTGGCATTCAGAATAACTGTGGGATTATCAGTGTAGGTTATCGCATTGCCATCGGCATCAACAGTCTTAACAACCTTAAAGGGAGCATTAGCATTTTCCGTGGGGTCATATATAATGGTGTACTGCGTGCTCTCAGAGGGCTTAACAAGAATTTCCTCCGTAATACCGTCCTCATTTGTGGTTGTTCCTTCATAGAATCTGATGTTAGTTTCGGTAGTTTTGATAGCGTTGTAAACGTTAAGGTCCATTCTGGAGCCCTCAGCGAAAATAACGAAATTCTCGTCGTCTCCAACGTTATTATCGTTTACAATACTGGTCATAGTTTTCAGAGACGTGATAGCAGAGCCGGAATTTACGTAAATATCGCTGCTACGAACTATAACACCTGTTTTTATACCGTTGTGTTGAACAAGGGTATCGTTAAGAACTATCTTACCTGTGTTATCCTTGCCTACAGACGTACAGAATACTCGGTGGCCTGAGGATATAACACAAGTGTTAAAGGTTATAGCACCGTTGAAATCACAGTACGAGCCTACAATACCAGCCTCGTTTGCCTTATTAGTGCCGGCACTTGCCTGAATGTAATACAGGTTAGAGTGGCTTATATCGGCAACGGGCTTATCTGCGTGACCTGCGGGATTGATTATAGCGCCCGAGCCCTTGAACGTACAGTAATCAGCCTTGAGATAGGACGAGGAAAGTATCTGGAAGAGATACGCATTCTGATGAGACATCGACATAGCGTTTACAACGCAGCCTGCAAAGTCGAACGTTGCATCACCGTCAGCCTTGAAGCCCTGTTCGGTAGCTATACCAACGGTTATATCAAGGTTGCGGAATTTCCACGTACCGGAATTAGCCTGAACAATGGGAGTTGAGCCGCCTGCGGTCTGCTTGATCGTCATTCCCGTGCCCGTACCGATGATGCTGACGTTAAGAGCAGTATCATCCTCCTCGGTGGCATTAAGAGATGCCGTTGTTGATTTAATAAGCGATTTGTCAATACTAACGGTACCCTCACCTGTGATAGTGAAGCTTACCTTCGAATCAACAATGAAGGTAGTGTCCAATGCTGAGGTGAGCGTATAGCCGCCAAGGTCTATCGTAATATCACGGTCGATCGTAATAGCTTCTGCTACTGTGCAATCGCCGAGAAGCGTTACGACAGAGCCGCTCGGTGCGCCTCCTTCCGCTTCGGATGCGCCTTCTTCCGCTTCGGGTGCTAATGCTTCCTCAAGGGTACATGTCACGTTACCGTTTTTGTAATAGGTAACAGTATTAGCGTCCCCATTTGCGCTTATAGCAACTACGGTTGCTGCGCAAAGTAGCGAAAGTGTCAGCAAGACAACTAAGAGTTTGCTAAACTTTTTCATTTCTTTTTTCTCCTTAAATTATTTTTGGGTTGCTATACCAAAACCGGCTTTTTCGGCACAGCATAAGAACCAGTGTAAATATTATACTACAATTTAAATAATATTTAAATTAGCTAAATCGCCAATTGTTTTTTTTTTTTTTTTGTATAGGTTGCACAAGGTGGAAATGTGGAAAAGTAAAAAGCTGCCTCGGTGCATTTAAGCGAGACAGCTTTTTTAAATTTAATTTAGCCTTTCAGCTCGGCTTCTTTTCTGAACTTAGCTGTTATACGTGCCTTTTCATCTGTACTCATTACTTCCCTGCCTGCTCTCAGCTCGCTAAGAACTGCGAGCAGCTCTGCTACACATTCCTCAACCGTTACGTTTTCGGTGTAAAAATCAAACAGCTCGGGAAATTCATGCAGCTTCAGATAATCTCTTTTATTCTCTGCAAGGCGTGAGACAAATACCTGATGCTTTTTCTCGCTATCAGGTGTCAGACTGTCACGGTAGGCGAGACGGCGCTCAGCTTCTTCAAGCGAGGTATACACATAAAATGCATAGACAGGATAATCAAGCCGCTCCTTCAGGGCGCGAACACCGTTGCAATCAAGCACCAAAATCGGATATTTTCCCGAGTCAAGTATACGGGACAGCTCGCATCTTTTCGTTCCGTAGAGGTTTCCGTTATAATCGGTATGCTCCAGCATATCACCGTGCTCGATAGATTTTAAAAATTCCTCGCGCGAGAGGTAAACGTACTCATCATCGCGCCCGTCTCCCCTCCTCTGCCTTGTGGTGGCAGAGCGGCTCATTTCAAGATTGCCCTCGGCGGCTATAAGCGCATCGGCAACCGTGGTTTTCCCTGCGCCCGAAAGTCCTGCTATTATTACGGCAAAGCTCGACATATTATACCTTGGGAATGAGCTTTTCAACTCCGCCCACGTAGGGGCGAAGAGCTACGGGAATATTCACGCTACCGTCATCATTAAGATTGTTTTCAAGGAATGCGATGAGCATTCTCGGAGGTGCTACGACCGTGTTGTTCAAGGTGTGAGCAAGGGTGGGCTTTCCGTCACTACCCTTGTAACGTATTTTAAGGCGGCGAGCCTGTGCATCTCCAAGATTGGAGCATGAGCCAACCTCGAAATACTTCTTCTGTCTCGGTGACCACGCTTCAACGTCAATAGATTTCACTTTCAGATCTGCAAGGTCGCCCGAGCAACATTCAAGAGTTCTGACAGGAATATCCATAGTACGGAAAAGATCAACGGTATTCTGCCAAAGCTTATCAAACCACATAGGCGAATCCTCGGGCTTACATACGACTATCATTTCCTGCTTTTCAAACTGATGAATTCTGTATACGCCTCTTTCCTCTATACCGTGCGCTCCCTTTTCCTTTCTGAAGCAGGGAGAATATGAGGTGAGGGTCTGGGGTAAGCTTGCCTCGGGAATTATCTGATCTATGAATTTGCCTATCATAGAGTGCTCGGACGTACCGATAAGGTAAAGATCCTCGCCCTCGATCTTATACATCATTGCATCCATTTCAGCAAAGGACATTACACCCGTAACAACGCCCGAACGAATCATAAAGGGCGGTATGCAATAGGTAAAGCCGCGATCGATCATGAAATCTCTTGCGTAGGATATTATTGCGGAATGAAGCCTTGCTATATCTCCCATGAGATAGTAGAAGCCATTGCCTGCAACTCGCCTTGCACTGTCAAGGTCGATACCGAGAAATCTTTCCATTATATCAGTGTGATAAGGTATCTCGAACTCGGGAACTGTAGGCTCACCGTATCTTTCTACCTCTACGTTTTCGCTATCGTCCTTACCGATAGGCACAGTGGGATCAATGATGTTGGGAATAGTCATCATGATCTTCTGTACTCTTTCGTTAAGCAGAGCTTCCCTTGCCTCAAGCTCGGCAAGCTCAGCTGCCTGCTCCGAAACAAGCTTCTTTGCCGCCTCTGCCTCTTCGAATTTCTTCTGCCCCATAAGAGCACCTATGGACTTGGAAACCTTATTACGGTTAGCTCGCAGATCATCGGCACGCTTCTTTGAAGCACGAAGCTGCTCGTCCAGCTCTATTACCTCATCAACCAAGGGAAGCTTGGAATCCTGAAATTTCTTTTTAATGTTCTCTCGAACCGCATCGGGGTTCTCTCTCAAAAATTTAATGTCTATCATTTTTGTGTCTCCTTGTTTATTCCCGTATATTATATACCACATTACAAGAAATTTCAAGATATTTT
Organism: uncultured Ruminococcus sp.; assembly: GCA_964617165.1. Lineage (GTDB taxonomy): Bacteria > Bacillota > Clostridia > Oscillospirales > CAG-272 > UBA1740. Next base: position 1,003 of record CAZTWE010000102.1, on the reverse strand, counting down.
TCAAAAAAACTTATTACCTTATTGCACTCTCGGTAAGAATGTGGTATAATTATGTAAAATTTAATTTTTGGGAGGCTTTTATGTTCGCTTTATACGAAAACACAGAGCTTTGCGAGCTTGGCGGAGGTGTGAGCCGCAGAATACTCGCGCATGACAAAGCCATGATGGCTGTTGAGGTCGGCTTTGATGAGGGCGCTGTCGGTGCTATGCATTCGCATCCTCACGTTCAGATAAGCTACGTTCTTTCCGGAGAATTCCGTGCAACGATCGGAGAGACGGTCAAGGTTATCAAAGCAGGTGACACCTACTACACGCACGAAAACGTACCGCACGGTGTTGTTTGCCTTAAAGCAGGCAAGCTGCTTGATATTTTCACTCCCGAGAGAGAGGATTTTCTTAAATAACTCTTTTTTGTCGGGCTTTCATGGGAAAAAAAGTATTTTTTGTACAAACTCTATTGCTTTTCGCGATAAAATGTTGTATAATACCGTTTGTGAATTTTTAATTTAAGGAGTTTCAAAATGTTAGTTTCAGCAAAAGAAATGCTTGCTAAAGCCAGAGCAGGTCATTACGCAGTAGGTCAGTTCAATATCAACAACCTTGAATGGACCAAGGCAATTCTTCTCACAGCTGAGGAGATGAAGTCTCCCGTTATTCTCGGTGTTTCCGAGGGCGCGGGCAAATACATGTGCGGTTACAAAACTGTAGTCGGCATGGTTAAGGGAATTATAGAGGAGCTTGGAATTACAGTTCCCGTTGCTCTTCACCTCGACCACGGCTCTTATGAGGGCGCATACAAGTGCATTAACGCAGGCTTCTCTTCCGTTATGTTTGACGGTTCTCATTATCCTATTGAGGAGAATATTGCAAAAACAAAGGAGCTTGTTGCAGTTTGTAATGAAAGGGGTCTTTCTCTTGAAGCAGAGGTTGGCTCAATAGGCGGTGAGGAAGACGGTGTTGTAGGCGGCGGTGAGGTTGCTGACGCTAAGGAATGTAAGATGAT
>CAZTWE010000101.1:0-5896 GCA_964617165.1 uncultured Ruminococcus sp. | reverse complement strand
CGGTCTCAAGGCTGCCCCAATCTATGGAGTCAGCAGGATCGCCGCCCTCATCGGGGCCGTTGCCATCACTCATATTGTCATTGTTTCCGCCATTGTTGTCATTGTTATCGTCCGGTGCTTCGTCTTTATTGCAAGCAAAGAGGCAGAACACCATGGAAAGCGAAAGCATGAGCAACAGCAGCTTTGGTAAGATATTTTTCATAGTTCCCTCCGGAAATTAATTTTTTGCATATATATAATAACATTATAATAAATAACATTCAAGCACATTTTTGTAAATTTGGTTTATTTGTATATTTTTTCTGTTATTTTGCACAAATGGGATCGCTTTATAAAATTTACAAAAGAGGAAGAAAAATCAGCGGCGAGGCAGAAATTTCTTTCTACCCCGCCGATTTTGTTTTCCGCCGTCCGAATACGACGGGCTCGGATTGTATTTGAGAGTTATTTTGAATGGTTTTTGAATGGCTTTACCGCTCTATGGATTTTTTCTTCACCGCAAATAAAATTGCGCAAGCCGCAGCGACCGCTATGCAAACCGCGCTTATTATGCCGACAGCGACCCAGCTCACCGAGGAAAGATACGCAAAGGTAAACTCTCCGCTCTCGGGATCCTGCAAGTAGGGGAATATCAGAAGAACGTCTGCAATAACGCCTATAACCGCTGCAAGTGCCGAGACGTGCGGCAGAAATGAATACCACCCGACAAAGTCCGACGTATCCGCTCTCGGAGCAAGCCTTGTGGGCACGGAGCGTGTGAGGTCAAGTATTCCTCCGAGCCATGCCGTAACAGCCACGCCTATTATCGTTTCGGGCAACATATACGTTGCGTTATAGCCTATGGAATATATGAGCGCCGCCTCTGTGGGAATGGAAAGCCCCGCCCATACGGTAGCTCCCGATACGGTATGGCATATATAACGTAAAATGCATACGAAAGCCATACCCGTGCAGAGTTCTACGGTTTGTTTTCCGCCTACGTCAAGCGTGGAGGCAGCAAGCTTACCCTTGAAAATACCGCCAAGCCCCACCACGGTAAAGGCGATGATATAATCGAGAAAAATAATGGCAACAACCGACTGCCACGTGGTAAAGTAGGAGAGCGTATTCAGCCCGAGAAGCTGCTGTATCACCGCGTATACCAGCCCTGAGCCAAGCCCCATTGCAACGCCGTGCCTGTATGCAACAATAATTATCGGAAGCATTGAAGCGAGAGTTATGGAGCCGCCGTACGGCATTTCAACAAGCTTCAGCATGCTGAGCACGGTTCCGAGCGCGATCATCAGCGAGCTTTCGACAAGCCGCTTCGTGAGATTTTTTCTTTCTTTCATTTTTCAGTCATCCTTTCTTGATAAAAAACGCCACACAGATACATCCGTGTGGCGAAACGACCCATATTATGAAAAATTTCAAAAATCTCTCAAATACTTCTGTCTCTATCTCCCTACGACGGCATTATCCGTATCAGGTTAAAGGGTTTGCATAATATGCATCTCAGCCGAAAAGCACCCCTGACATATTCTGTTGCAGCATTTGTATTTTAGCACAGTCAACCGTGCTTTGTCAATAGCGAATTTTATTTTTCGTGTGAGAGAATTTTATTTTTCGTGTGAGAGTCCCTCTATAACGAGTAAAAAGCCGTCATCAACCGAAACGTACGCTTCATCCGCTGTAAAGGAATTTGAAACTCCGAGCGGAAAATCCGCAGTAAGAGTTATGCTCTCGGCAGAGTATTTCAAGCCTCTGAGAGTTACTCCCACTGCTTTCTCCCCCATGGCGAAAACAGAGATAAGAGTTCCCTCGCGAGCTCTGCGAAAAACCGACTCTCCGTGCAGGACGTAAGCACGGTATCCGTTACCTATAAGCTCGGCACGGCAACCGTCCTTTTTCATTTTCAAGAGCTGCGAGAGGTTGGCTAGCGTATGGTCAAGCCTGCCGCCCGTGCCTCCGAATATCGCAAATTCGCGGCAGCCGCGTGCATAGCCCTCACGGTAGGCGAGCATCATATCCGTCTCATCCTTTTCGACAGGATGCCTTATCACCTCAACGTCTCGCGGCAGCTCGCCCGTCAGCGAATCAAAATCTCCGATAAGTATATCGGGGCGCACACCGTGCTCCGAAAGATGCATATATCCCCCGTCGGCCGCAATAACAAGGTCGCCCCCTCGTACGTCGGGCATCGCAGAAAGCTCTCCCGCGCCTACTATAACGCACCGCCTCATTCGGTTACTCGGCATGGCGGTCAAACATCTCGTCTATGGCTCTCATAATTCCGAGCTTGCCGTACTCATAGGTGAGCGCACCCTGCATGAAAGCCGTATAGGGCGGTGTAAGAGGTCCGTCACAGCTAAGCTCGTTGGTCGCGCCTGTAATGAAAGTACCTGCGGCACTTATTTCGGGGTGAGGATAGCCCGGCATCTCGGAGGGATAAGGCGTTGCAAACGCCTCGATAGGCGAGCCTCTCTGCACACCCGTGCAGAATTTTATAAGCATTTCGGCACTTCCGAAGTCTGCAGTCTGAACTATATCCGTTCTCTTCTCATCGTATCTCGGAGATATCCCCTCGAAGCCCGTAAGCTCAAGCATTCTCGCAGCAAATGCCATTGCCTTAAGCGTTGCCGCAACCGTTGAGGGTGCAACGAAAAAGCCCTTAAAATAGGAAGCAAGCTGATTGAAATTGGCTCCGAGGTCCTTTCCTACGCAGGGAGCTGAAAATCTCTCGGCAATATCCTCAATAACGTCACGCCGTCCAACGCAGTATGCACCGCTCGTTGCATAGCCTGCACCGAGGTTTTTCATCATAGAGCCAACGAATACGTCAGCCCCAACGTCTGTAGGCTCCCTATCCTCGGTGAACTCACCGTAGCAATTGTCTACCATAACAACCGTTTCGGGGCAAGCTTCCTTTACCGCCTTGATAGCCTCGGCTATTTTGTCTATCGTGAGACTCTTTCTTCTTGCATATCCGCGGCTGCGCTGTATCGCCGCCACCTTGATATCGCCTGCGGATACTCTTTTCCTGATAGCTTCGATATCGAACTCGTCTCCGATAAGGTCTATCTGCTCATATTTGATGCCGCACTTGATAAGGGAATTCCTGCTCTCGCCTGAGGTTCCTATTACGCTTCTGAGAGTGTCGTATGGCTCGCCCGAAATGTAAAGCAAGGTATCGCCTGCCTTGAGAAGTCCTCCGAGAGTCACAGCAAGGGCATGCGTTCCCGACATCAGCTGAGGGCGAACGAGCGCATCCTCCGCGCCAAAGACCTTGGCATAAAGTGCCTCAAGCTTGTCTCTTCCCGAGTCGGAATATCCGTAGCCCGTGATATCGACAAAATCCGCAGTTCCCACGCGCAGCTCCTGAAAGGCTGCAAGCACCTTTGCGCTGACGCACATTGCATTTTCCTCAATGCCCTTGAATACCGTAACAAGATCCGCTTCCGCCTGCTCGGCAAGCCTCACCGTCTCGTCACTTATGTTGTAACCGTAATACATATAATATCTCCTATCGGTAATAAATTTCTGTTTGATTTTGTAGGCAACAGACGTCATTGCACTTGACCTGTGCCGATTTATGTGTTATAATTCGTGTATCCGTAGCCGTAAGAAAGGAAGAAACCGAACAATGAAAGTACACGAAAGATTTTTGAATTATATAAGGCTCAATACTCAAAGCTCCGAGGATAGCGGAGAGCATCCCAGCACTAAATCTCAGTTTGCGCTTGCCGAGCAGCTTGTCCGCGAGCTTCGTTTGCTTGGGTGTGAGGACGTTGTATGCACCGATCGCTGCTACGTTTACGCAAAGCTCCCTGCGACAGAGGGCTGCGAGGGTGCGCCTAAGCTTGGATTTATAGCGCATATAGACACTGCTCCCGATTTTTCAGGCGATGGCGTAAAGCCCTGCATTATCGAAAACTACGACGGTGGTGACATACGCCTTGGCGAGAGCGGAAGAGTGCTCGATACAAAAACCTTCCCCCACCTTACCTCGCTTCGCTCGCGAACGCTCATCACGACCGACGGAACGACTCTTCTCGGTGCGGATGACAAGGCAGGCGTTGCCGAAATAATGACCCTTGCCGAAGAGCTTGTGACAAACAAAACTCCGCATGGGTGCATACTTATAGCCTTTACTCCCGATGAAGAAATAGGCGAGGGCGCGGATAGCTTTGACGTCCCCCTCTTCGGGGCGGATTTTGCCTACACGGTTGACGGTGGTGTCGAGGGCTCTCTCGAATATGAGAACTTCAACGCGGCATCTGCATCATTCACCGTTTCGGGCACAAACGTTCACCCCGGCTCCGCAAAGAACACTATGGTAAACGCATCGCTTGTTGCAATGGAAATAAACGCGGCTCTCCCGAAATTCGAAATCCCCGCACGCACCGAGGGCTATGAGGGCTTCTATCATCTCACGGCTATGTCGGGCACGGTTGAGTCTGCCGAGTTGTCGTACATCGTAAGAGACCATTCCGCCGAGACCTTTGAGGCGAGAAAGGCTACGCTTCGCCACGTGGAAAAGATGATGAACGAAAAATACGGTGAGGGTACCGTCAAGCTTCACCTGCGCGACAGCTACAGGAACATGAGGGAAATGATACTCCCGAATATGCATCTTGTGGACAACGCTATCCTTGCCATAGAGCGTACAGGCATCACCCCCACCGTTCTGCCGATACGCGGCGGAACAGACGGAGCGCGCCTTTCCTTTATGGGACTTCCCTGCCCCAATCTCGGCACGGGCGGTTATGCATTCCACGGTCCGTTTGAGCACATCAGCGTTGAGGGAATGGAAAGCACGGTGCTTATTTTGAAGAACATCGTTGATATTTACAGATCGAAATAACTATAGCTATAAACGTCAGGCTGTCCGAAACTATGCTCGCAATGCTTCCCGCAGATATGCCGAATGCAAGCCAGCATACCGCAACGACAAGGCTTATACATCTTATAAGCTGCTCGTTTTTTAAGAAAAAGGCGAGAGTTGCAGCTATCATGGCGGCAATGGGCAAAAGATCAAAAACAGCCTCGTAGGTGAAAATTCCCGATATAGCGAAAATTATAATGAATATCACGGGAACAGCCTTTGAATCGGCAAAGCGGAACCTACCGCGAAGCATGTATACAGCGTTTCGCAATATTCCAAGTGCCAGGGCGGTAACAGCCGAGTATGCACCGAGCATAACGTACTGCACGACCCACAAAAGGTTTGAGAGCGACTGAAGTATCAGGATATTCATCCTACGCCTCAGCTGGTAGGAATACATACCAAAGCCCATGGCGGCAAAGCCTATGAGCTGCGCGATTATGTAGATAGCATCTATTTCCCTGCCAAGCATACGGCTCCCTCCTTTTTTGGCAATATTGCCCATCTTTTCTATTTTAACATAACTGAAGAGCAAAATCAACCTCATTTTATAAAATAAAAAGATGTAAAAAAATAAAAAATTTCAAAAAAGGTATTGCTTTTTGAAAGATAATGTGGTAAAATTACAATATATTTTGTTGTCCATAGGGCATAAATAATATGGAAGGAACTTAAAATGGTAGAATACATTCTTCTTGGCATACTTCTCGTATGCGCCGTCATTATCGTTGTTGCGGTAACATTACAGAAATCAAACGAGGGTCTGTCCGGTACTATTTCCGGTGGCTCCGAGACATATTACGGTAAGGATAAATCGGTTCAGACCGGCAAAAAGATATTTAAGATCACTCTTGTAGCAGTTATCGTTTTTGCTCTTGCTGTTCTCGCGGTTTATATTCTCCAGCCCGATTATGCATATACGCAGAATGACTGGACCGCTATTTCGGACTATTCCTCTATCTTTGATTAAGATATTGATAAGGGGCTGTCGCATTTAGGCGTAATCGAAAACAAAATTGGCGAGGTAGAAAG
>CAZTWE010000100.1:0-5913 GCA_964617165.1 uncultured Ruminococcus sp. | reverse complement strand
GTTCGAGCATACTAAAGAACAATTCGGCACATTTTATTTTTGCTTCTTCTGTGCCACGCAACTCCGTCTTGTTTTCTACGTCCTTCGTTTCAACGATAACATTGAGTTCCTTTTCTCCCGAAGTGCGAGTCACAACATACATAAAGTCGGGGCTGTACGTTCCACCCGTAATGGTAGGAATAGCGATGCTACTTCTCGGTATTTTACCATAAACCGTTACAGACTCAATATCCGAGGTAATGTTCTGCTTTTCCAAAGGAGAATCGTAAGCATAGGTGTCATACAGGTATTTATCACTTGGCGTGCCCGCAACAATTTTTGTACCGATACGACCTTGCGCAATTTCATCTCTCGGAGTACCATCCGCATAGGTAAGCGCTGTTTCTCTTGTGGCGATAGAACTCTTTTTATAATGGAAATGCCCTTGTAGATGAGCAATTTTCCAATCATAAAACTCTTTGCAGAATACAGCAACGGTGCTCTCATTGATATAGTTGCTATTAATATTTCCGTGTTTCTTTGCGTATTCACACATTGCTTTATGCATAACAGCAAGGGGGATGTTTGTAGCGTACATAATCCGCTTTAAGAACACATTATAGGCAATAGGACGAGAAATGGTATATTGTACACCAACGCCCGCCTCGGTGGACATTTGTGAGCCATCACTACGGACAATATCTCGTTCACTACTCAAAACGACTCCATTAAAAATGCCCGGCTTTTCAAGTATTTCTAAAATTGCCGTATCGAGCGTATCATTAAGCTCCGCATCATAATAGAGCAAATATCTTTGGTTGATTTTTTCCCAAAGCTCTTTGATTTCGTTGAAAACGCCTTTTCTGATCTTAATCGGTTTGCTTTCTGCCTTGTTTCTATCTTTGATTTTTCCGACAGCAAGACCTGCAACAAAGTCAGGATACTCATCAAGGAATTGTTCGCGTGTTTCAAGATTGATATTATACCGTCTATCAATATATTTTTTCGCGCGCAACTCATCATATAGATCGTCGGGATCAAGTCCGAGCTTCTTCGCAACTCTCTGCAAATCTTCTTCGCTGATTGTGGCAGCTTGAGGTATTTCGCCATTAATTTGGCTAACAAGTTGCGTTGCAAAATCAGCCTCGGTAAAATCGACAATATAGTTAAGCGTAAATTCTTCGGTAGCTATACGGTTTCCGTTTTCATCAACGGGCAAACGCAAACCACGACCAACCTCTTGAAGTTTACTGATATCGCTTCCACTTGAGCGCAATTTAGCGATAGTAAATACGTTAGGGTTGTCCCATCCTTCTTTCAAAGTCCACTTTGAAAACAGAAAACGCAATGTATTATAGCTACCGTCAAGATTTTTGAATGCTAACAGTTTCTTTTTGCCGTGAAGAATCGTATCTACCTGTTGCGCAATTTCTTCGTCGCTATCATTATTATCCTGTGCAAAATATCCGGCGTGACAAGTTGAAATATCGGCAAGACTTGCCTCCAAATATTCACGATAAATTGACTCGTGTTCATCCAAAACGGTAATAGTTTTTTCAATAGTTTCTTTAAGCAACCGTTCAAATGCTTCTAACACATAGGGCTTTTTGCCTTCATCGTTAGCACGATAAGAGGTAATATCGTCAATGAAAAAGAGCGCAAGTGTTTTGATTTTGAAAGTTCTGTTAAAATTCTCCCGCTCGGTTTCAAAATGACGTTGTAAAGCGAGCCTTATCATTTCTTCTTGATAAGAAGTCATATAAATATCAACGTCTAATTCTTCGCCTGCCGTTTTTGTAACGCCGTTAGAAAATGTTACGGATGTAGCATCTATCTCTTTTAGTGTAACACCTTCGAAATCCTCAGTAATAATAGAGAGCGAATCATCGGGATACAAAGTGAAAGTTTTAGCTTCCTCGTTTTGCTTTTTGTATTGCATTGTTACAGAGGTTTTGCTCGCAACACGCAAAATCTTTACCTTTTCTGCCTTGGCAGAAGGAGAATTAAAATGCTCTTTTGCTACGCCCTTAATCAATCCTTGGTTAAAGGAAGCGCAAGCATTCAAATCGTAAAGCAGATTTTGATAATCCTTAACCGTTACCTTGTTTGCTCCTCTGCCTGTGGCGGTTTCAGGGAAGGTTGCGCCAAAACGTATTACGCATTGAGGTTTAATCTCATCCGTAATAACCTTATACGACTTTTGATCACGGGAAAATCTATGAGGCTCGTCTATCAACACAATGGGCTTTGTTGCACGGAGAGCATCAAAGGGGCGATAAAAGCCTTCCGCGCCATAACCGTAATCATCACGGCTCAACATACCATTTGCACGAACGGCAAGAAGCTGCATATTCACTAACAATACATAGATTTTCTTTTTGTTTTGGCATGAGCCTTTTACGAAGTCGCTAACAACGCTCGGAAAATAAAGGCGACCTTTTTTCTTTGCTTTTGGTGCATCCAATACACCGACTTCCATATCCACATCGTATCCGCAACCGTCAGAAAAATGCCTACGAGCATATCCATCCTGCAAAAATTGCGCTGTACCGGCTTTGATTGCAAGAGAAGGCACGGCAATAATAAATTTATTAAAGCCGTATCTCTTATGCAGTTCATACATTGTCTTGGTATAAACGTAAGTTTTGCCCGTACCGGTTTCCATTTTTATATCAAGATTTAAGCAATCACCGATAGGATTATTTCTTCTGTATTGTGCAGGGATATCGCTTTGTATAGCACGAATATTGCTTGCGATTTTGGGATCGTTAAGTGGAATATGCGGATTTTCATAAAACTGTACAGGCGAAGCGCAAGACACTCCGTCGAATACAGCACATATCGCATCAATTGCTTTTTGTTGATGCGGTAATCCTTGTTGTAAAATAAGTTCCATAGTTTGTCCTCATTAATAGCGAACGTCAAAATTAACGTGGAGATTTTTGATATCCTTCAAACGCTTCAAATTCGTTTTTAAGGTTTCCATCTCTGTCCAAGTGAAGCTATAACCGAAAAGCACAATATTTTCGGGATTGAATGTCCCGTCGGTTTCATATTTCACGAGCATAGCGTCAACCGCATCTTTGTTTAAATCCTGTGTAATCAGATATAAGTGCTTACCGATATAATAGGCTTCATAATCTGCAAAAATAAGTTTTTCAGGCGTTGCCGTCAAGCCATAACCATCACGAACGAGCCATGTAGAAAGAACGGTGGAAAGCCCAAATTCATTGATCATATCACTTGCAAACATACCATTGTCATCAGGAGTAAACTTTTCAAGTTTATCAAGGGTGTCTGTAGAAGGCTCTACCAACGTATAATGACGGAAGCCCAAATCGGCAGTCGTATCGGGATGTTCTTCTTTAATCTTTGTTGCAGCTCGTATTAAACGCTCTATGCCCAATTGATCAAGATGATGTGAGCGCCCACACGAATTCAAAAAATCAATCAGCTTTTGAATATTTGTTTTATCGTCACCTGATGCCACGGAAAGTTTTGAATCAAGATTTTCCGGAAGTTGAATCAAAATATATTTGATATTCTTTGCTTTACAATTCAACCGCATGATGGCTTCGCCAGTTGTTGCAGAACCAGAAAAGAAATCGCAAACGGTAAGCTCTTTTTTCTGTAATGAAGCAAGTAATTTCATTATAAGCAACACCGGTTTTGGATAACTCATAAGGGATTGCTCACCGAATAATATGCGTTGTTCTTCGTCAGCATCTTCGTTAGATCCCCATCCGCCCGATTGAAGATTATCGGTATCAAATTCGTAAGAGTATCCTGTTTCTTCGGAGTCTCCAACTCTTAAAAGTAGATCTTTTAATCCTTTGTAACGAGGTTCTTTAACAATTCTTCTCAGATAAAGATCCCGGGTAATGTATAACTCTCCATTTCTTGCGTACTCAGTCATAGCATCTTGCCCATAACGCCAATTTCCCTCGATAACAAGATCTTGTGCTAATTTACCATCCCTTATTACCAAATCCGAGTGTAATACTAATGTCATTGTGGTATCAGATATGATATCACCTTTTTTCATTGTAAAGTTTTCTTCTCTATATTTGCTTAAAATTCCAGCAGGGATGGTACGAACATCTCGTCCGTTGCTTGCATTTACACAAGGGTAGGTTTCTTCTTCGGCATTTATTTCTCCAATCAAGCCATCAAAGATTGCCTTTTGCCTTGCATATACAATTACATATTCTTTTATGTTTGTAATAGCTTTTGCGAGATAAGAACCTTTTTTCTTTTTCTCCCATGTGAGTGATGCAACGAAGTTTTCCTCCCCGAAAACATCGTCGCAAATAAGTTTCATATTCGCTTGCTCATTATCATCAATGGAAATGAATATAACTCCATTTTTACTAAGCAAATCCCTTGCCAACAGTAAGCGTGGATACATGAACATTAACCACGCAGAATGGGATGCCGAACCTTTCTTGGTTAAATTCAATATTCGTTGTGCCTGTTCTTCGGTTATGCTTAATTTTGTAGCCAATTCTTCTGCGGTATAGTTGAAATTATCATTATATACAAATCCATCTGAACCCGTATTGTAGGGAGGATCAATATAAATACATTCAATTTCTTTTTGATAAGACTTCAAAACGTGCTTCAATCCATCAAGATTGTCGCCACTGATGTACACATTTTGGCTGTTAGCGTTCTCGGGCTTTGAATTGTGTTCCTCATCGGGAACGACAACGGTAGTCGTATCGACGGAAGCAAGAAGGCGTGCGTAGTTTTTGCCGAGGAATCTTAATTCATATCCCTCGTTATTCACCGTAAAGCTATCGCCCAAATATTCCTTGAAGCGTTCCAAATCAAACTCGCCGTCATGGAAGCAAGCCGGAAAGTGTTCTCTTAAAACTTGCATCTGCTTTTCATTTATCGCTACAGTTTCGTTGGTGGTCAGTATGTCCTTAATCATTATTCGCACTCCTTGTTTTCTTTTGCTGAAGAAATTAATGTTTGATTGTGAGCAAGAGAGAATTCCACGGTGTTTTCTCTTATGTATAGCTCAAACATTTGTTGATACTGATTATTGAAAATATCATAATAATTCAGTTGTAATATGTATTTTCCAATTACTTTGCTCTTATCAGGCACATATATGTCGATCCGTATTTCATCATTGACTAACAAGTTTTTCGGCAAAATATAAAATGCCCATGGCAGAGTATTAAATCCTTCCTTAAAGAAAGAAAAACTAAAATTTACCGCTGCATTCAATCCTATATTTTTCAATAGCAACGGAAGATAAGCGTCTTCTCTTTGAACGAGAGCTATAACCCCTCGATTAAGTTCTTGAGTTTTTCCGATATTATTTTTAAAATCCTTAACTCCTGTGGTTTCTTTTCTATAAAAAGAAATGCCTTGCATCTCAACTTGAGCACAGTAATATTTTATATCTAACTCCTCGTATGCTACAGCTTGTGTAGGGTTACTTTTCGATTCGATAGGTTCGTTTTCAGAATCATTCGAATTAAAAATAGATGTTGAATGTTTTTCGTAATGAATATGCGTTAATCCAATGAAAGGCAACACTGTTTTTCTCGCAGTTTCATTACTAATGGTTTCATTATGAATTAAAAGTTTATCATTTATATTTTCTAACCGTTGTTGGCTTTCGGCGTCAGATTCTCGTTGCTTTATATTTTGATAAACTGCAATCAATCCGAGAATTAGGCTTCCATAATATGCAATTGCTCCGCCTATTAAAGTTGCCCAACTTGCGGCATCCATTTTGTTGCCACTCTTACAGCAATAAATAAGAATAAAAACTCCACAAGCAAGTATTGGAAGAATAGCAAGAAATATAAGCAAAGCTATTTTTAAAATTTTACTAATTACTTTCATCATCCTTCTCCCGATACAATTTCCATAATATCGTCAAAAGAGCAATCCAAAGCAACGCAGATTTTCATA
>CAZTWE010000099.1:0-5951 GCA_964617165.1 uncultured Ruminococcus sp. | reverse complement strand
CATTTTTTCTCATTTTTTCTCTGATTTTCATAAATTCTTAATGAGACAGCCTCAAATTTATGTGTTTTCCGAGTTATCAGATGTATCTGATGCACTCTTTCCGTCAGCCACGGGGGTATCCTTTTTTATCGCTTTTTTTGCGCGGTATTTACTTACCAGACCGTCAAGCAGTACACGGGTTTTTGTCGGTGCTTTCTTTTCCGCAGGCGCATCACCCTTTAGTTTTTTTATAAAGTCTCCGGCTGTTCCGAGCGGCTTGGTTATAAATTCAAAATCAGCCGCAAGCGCCTCCTTCAGAAGATTGAAGCGCGCTGTCAGTATCGCAACCATGACCTCAAGGAGCACCTGAATGATGAATGAGAATATCATCACGGCACAAAGCAGCATCGGTATAGTTACCGACTCTGTCGAGACCTGTGACAAATTATAAACAGATACCGCAATTACAACGAGCTGTATTGCATGCTTTATGAGCTTATAGTATCCCTTGACCTGCTTCTTGACGCGTTTGTTTTTCTTAACACCGTCTACGGCAAGCGAAAGGATGAAAAATATGAAATATCCTACCGAAAGCACGAGCATACAGATATTGGTAAAGAGTATACCCGTGTTGGCTATTATGGCATAAATCAGGTATATTATGTAAAGAATTTGGGTTGCAAAGGTCGAAACGTAATATACCCGTTTTATGTCGTTTAAGGTATTTCTCAGCGTTAATATTGTGTAATCAAACATAATATCAGTTCATAAGCTCGAGTATTCTCTCAAAGCTGAAGCTCCTTATTATTTCTTTACCGTCAATATGGTCCTCAGATTTATCCGAGAGAATAACGTCGGCTTCTTCGGGAGTGTCAACAATCTCGGTTGCAAGCATTTCAAACAGGGAGCTGAGATTTATTATGTCTGTGGTGTTGAAATAAGGAATAAGATAACTGAAATCGTCTGATACAGCAACGTGCCGCATGCTGTCCTCGGCAATATTCAGCCAAACGAAATCGTCCGTCTCAAGATCTAAGCCGAACAAATATGCCGAACTGCTTTCACAGTTAATGATGAATGAGCCTTCAACGGTCTTTGGCTCGTATACCTCACCTGAATCGTTGATGTCGCGGAGCATGTAGCCGGCACGGCATACACATTCCGAAAACATTAAATTTGAATATACGTTATTGGCAAAAACTATATACCTTGCCCTGGGGTACATCTCTTTGAATTTTGCAAGATCAATGTCAAAGTATTCCGATCCGCCATTGTAGCCCGAGGTCTGGTCACCCGAATAGGTTATCGCCTCGGATTGATAGCGGTACATCGTGCTCCAATAGAACTCATTTTCGATTTCTCCGCTTTCGTTAAAGGAAGTAGCCGAAAGATCTATGTCATTAACCTTTTCCCAATAAGTGAACGCGCGAAGCTTCTTGTCATTTACGTTGATGTGTATGCGCGAGCCCTTGGGGAGAACGCCGCTGCCGCCCATTGAGGAGCCCTCATTGAGAGGAATAGCTATTTTTTCCATATCAGGGTCGATGTATACTTTTCCGAGTCTGCCGCGAAGCACGTCCTCAAGCATTTTGACAATAGCACCTGAGATCTTCTGAACCTGGCTCTTTTTGAGGTAGGTTTTTCTTGTTGCCTGCTCTTCGGGAGTCTCGGTGTGCTGCCTGAGCTTACCGTACTGAGTAAACTTGAATGATCTCGGAGCTTTTTTGAAATCATAATTCGCATATTGCAAAAGCAGCTGTATGAGAATTATTGCATTGTTTGTTTTTGCATTGCGCAATATGGCTTCTATTTCCGAGATGCGATTTGTTCGGCTCACAAGATAATTGAGTCGGCGCAATACAGCACCGCTGCCGCGATTTTCAGCGAGAATAGCAGCTGCTTCAATAGGATCGTTCTCGCTCATTGCACGCTCAAACTTGGAGTATACCGATGTATTTTTGCCTTTATACATATCGGTAAGGAATTTTTCGGCTGCTTCGCATTTGGGCTTGTAGTGTATATGATGCAAAAGCCCCTTGAAAGCCCTCTGCTTCTCAAAGCATACCTCCGTATCTATTTTTCCGTCCTCTATGATACGGTCCATAAGCGCGGTAACAAACTTTCTGTGTTTGTTGGTAAGGTTGAGGTTTTTGATGCTCTTTTTATCGTCGTCGTACTCGGTATTTATGAGATGATCAACGTACTTTATAACGTCGGAAAGCATAAGAGGATCTATAAAAGCTGGATCACCTGTCTTGTGCAAGAGGCGTATCGCGGTGTTCTTTGATGCTATACGCACATCGGAAATACCGTATTCTGCGATGTAATCCACAAGAAAGTTGAATTGTATATCATTTATAGGGCGTGTGCTTGCAAGCAATCCCTTGGCGAATCCCAGCAGCTCTTTTTCGGCATCCTCTTTCGTAAGTATAACGTATTCGTGATATCGAACGTCCTCGCGGAACGTCTCTCTCTCAAACCGCTCTTCGAATGCGGAATATCCGGGGGCACCGAAATTGCCGTAGCCGTACGTTCTTATATAATGGAAGAGCTGATCCAAGGCATACTCGTCCTTGGAGAGCGAAAGAACACTTTTTGGAAATCCGCGGTAAAATGCTTCGGGAACGTATGACATAATCTGGCTGTTGGCATACTTTATAGTCTCTATACCTGCAAGCTCATGTCCCTTTACTATACGTATACTGAATTTTGAAGCAAGAGTATAAAGCACCTCACCGATGCACTCAGGCGCGACAGCCTCCTCCGCAACGAATATTTTTTTGTCAAACAGGTATTCTTTTAACGTGTTTTTCATAGCAGCTTCTCCTTTGCTTACAAAAATAGCGCCAAGTCTCTTCGCCCTCTGCGCATAGAATGCGCGGACTTAAGCTCAGCGCTTTTTATAACGGGTAGATTTAAATTGCCGAATTATTTTTTATGCCGGTGCTCTACCCGACTGAGCTACGTCCTACGGCAAAACCGTATAGAACGGTAGGATTTGAACCCACGACCGCCGGCTTCCACCAAAAAAGAAGTAAATCCGACTAGCTATCTACCCACCGTGAATTGCAGTGCTTTTTCAATTTTCTGGTTGATGAAGTAAGCTCTGCTAGCTACGGTTAATTATATTATAAATTAAAAGGGCACGAAAAGTCAATAGATTTTAAAAAATAAATTGTAGTTGCACTTGAAAAATATATCAAAAAGTTGTATACTAATGTCGCAGGAGGAGAAAAAATGCGAAAAATTCTTTTTATGCTGATAATAATCGTTTCGTTGCTCTTAACGTCCTGTGAGCTTGGCGATATCAAGCCCCCATCGGACGGTATGGGTTTGGGTGCGGGCGATGGCTCGGATAATTCCGGCGGCAATGATAATAACGGCAGCGCCTCGGGCGGATCGGATACCGATGCTGACGGGCATAAGCACTCTGACAGTGATGCAAACGGATATTGTGACGGGTGCGAAATTTATCTCACCACCACGTTTGATTTTTATGCGATAAACGACATGCACGGTAAGCTTTTTGACGGTGATACTCATATAGGTGCCGATGAGTTGACGACGTATTTTAAAAATCAAGCCGAGAGCGACGATAATGCAATAATACTTTCCTCCGGGGATATGTGGCAGGGTACGTACGAATCCAATCTTACAGGCGGCAATATGATGACCGAATGGATGAATGAGATAGGTTGCGTTTCCATGACCCTCGGCAATCATGAATTTGATTGGGGAGAGGAGCCGAT
The DNA here is from genome assembly GCA_964617165.1 of uncultured Ruminococcus sp. GTDB lineage: Bacteria > Bacillota > Clostridia > Oscillospirales > CAG-272 > UBA1740. The sequence continues at coordinate 2,223 of CAZTWE010000099.1, read as the reverse complement.
AAGCTCCAATGCTGAGCTTGCAAGCTTCCCGTTACTCGCAATAAACGTATATAAAAGAGATACGAATACCCTCGCAGAATATTGCACGCCCTCGCTCCTGATTGAATTTGAGGGCTTTGAGATAGGAATTATCGGGGCTATAGGGGATTGCTATTCTTCGATTTCTCCCGAGAAGGTAGAGGGTGTTTACTTTAAGGTCGGCAAAGAGCTGACAGGGCTTGTTAAGGCGGAGGCGCAGCGCTTGCGTGAGGCAGGTGCCGATTTTATCGTTTATTCCTTGCATGACGGACTCGGGCGTTCCTATTCCGACGTCAGGAACGTTACCGCATCGGAAATCTCATCGTATTATGATATAGCGCTTTCAGACGGATACGTTGACCTTGTTTTTGAGGCGCACACGCATCAGTCCTACGTTCTTCTTGACAGATACGGAGTATATCATCTCCAGGGCGGCGGTGATAACAGCGGTATATCGCACGTTGAGGTAAGCTATGATCTGCTGAGCGGGGAGAGTAGCTTTACCGTAGCCGAAACGCTGAACAGCAGTGCGTATGCAACCGAGCAGAAAAGCGAGCTCATATCTCAGCTTGCCGCGCGTTACGAAGAAGAAATAGCCCTCGGTGAGAAATATCTCGGAACGAATGACAGCTATAAAAGCGGTGACGCTCTCAGGCAAAAGATAGCAGAGCTTTACGCAAAGGCGGGCGAGGAATATTTCACCGATTACAACGTAGTTCTCGGCGGCGGTTATCTTTCGGTAAGAAGCCCGGGGGCGTTAAATGTGGGAGCGGTGTATTACAAGGATATATACGCTATGTTCCCGTTTGATAACGATCTGGTCCTGTGTTCAATTTCCGGCTCCGATCTTCTATCCAGGTTTATAAATACAACGAATTCCAACTATTTTTCGGGATACACCGAATACGGTATTTCCGTAAAGGATAATATATCGTCGGGCGCGACCTACTACATAGTAACGGATACGTATTCGGCATATTATGCTCCGAACAGGCTGACACCGATAGCGTTTTACAAGAGCGGTGTTTATGCAAGAGACCTCTTAGCTGAATATATTTGCGGCGGCGGCTTTGGACTCGGTGCCAATGACGCTGTACCTCCGGGTACTACTACCGAGATAAAAGCCGAGGATTATGCGATGATCTCGGTTTCCGAAGCGCTTACAATAGGTGCCGCCCTGCCGCTTGATGCGGTAACTGAGGAATATTATTATTTGCTTGTCGAAATAACCGCCATCACGAACGAAACGTGGGGCAATATGTACGTAAAGGATAAAAACGGTGACAGTATCTACGTTTACGGCGTATACGACAGCAGCGGCAGTACAAAATACGGACTTCTTGACGAAAGACCCACGGTTGGAGATATGGTGCTCCTATGGGCGCCAATAAAGAATTACAACAGTCAAAGCGGCTCGCTTATAGAGCTTATAAATGCAAGGATGATAGTATTTGATAACGAGATAATCGTTACGCAAAGCGTAGAGATTGCCGCATCATGCCTTGTTGCTACAGCGCCAAAAAAGACAACTTATATTTACAAAAATTCGAAATATTTATACAATATCAGGAGGACATACTAAAATGAACAAAACGAAAATCTCAACCTACACGCTGACACTCGGTGCGGTGCTTACAGCACTTGTCGTAGTGCTTCAGCTGGTATCTAAAGTATCCTCTGCATTCCTTCCGGTCAGCATAACCCTCACCCTTGTTCCCGTTGTTATAGGCGCGGCAAAATGTCATCCGCTTATGGGTGGCTGGCTCGGATTTGTCGCAGGCTTTGTCATTCTTGTCAGCGGTGCGGGAGAACCTTTCTTCACCTTTAACCCCGCGGCTACCATAATTGTAGTATTGGTAAAGGGAATTGCTTCGGGAATTGCCGCAGGCTATGCGTACTGGTTGCTTGAACGTATTAACAAGACCGTGGCAATATCTGTTGCCGCAGTAATAGCACCCGTGGTCAATACGGGAATATTCTTCATCGGATGCTTGCTGTTCTTCATGGAGCTTGTTACCGAGTGGGCAGGCAGCGGAAGCATTGCACTCTATATGTTTACAGGCTTGGCAGGCATCAATTTCCTTGTTGAGCTTGGACTCAACGTGGTGCTTGCACCTACTGTAAAACGCCTTTTGGAAATCAAAAATTGATCGGCTGACGAGCGAGAACTGTATATGAATACAGTGAGCGAGGAAACGAAAATAG
>CAZTWE010000098.1:0-6039 GCA_964617165.1 uncultured Ruminococcus sp. | reverse complement strand
ACTTTGGCAAATTCCTCACCGCTTTTGAAAACGGATTTTACTTTGGCAACTTACGGTGAAAATATTACTGAAAATATTACTCACACCTGCGAAAAAATGTTACCGCTACCTTGTTTTTTAATGCTGTTTCACAGTTGTTTTAATGATGCTTTGCAGGAGTATCGGCTTATGACGTTGTCAAAGAGCAGTGCAAGCTCCGAAATCTGAATTTATCCGTCCGTAAGATCGTTTATCCATTTAAAGCTGTGTATTCTTATCGCTGCCGGGATGCATTTCAGTATCTGGTCGGATTTCAAGCACAAGAAGATGAGCCAAAGCGGAGCGCTGAGACTGTATGCGGCAAGCGATATGGGAATGACGAATATAAAGATAAAGATCGCATCGTTTTTCAGTATAAATGAAACGTCTCCTCCCGATTTGACTATACCTGAGAGCAAGGCGTTGCTGTAGGCAGTAGCCACTGTTGTAAGAGAGAGTACGTTTATAAGCTCCGATGCACTCCCCTTTGCCTCTTCCGATACGTTATAAAACGATATGAAAGGAGCTTTCACTATCTGGAGCACTGCCGCCGTTATAAGCCCGAGCAGAAAAAACAGAAGCTCCGAGGTATAGGTATATTCCCTGAGCTTTTTCATTTGTGAGCCGCCTACCGCTTTCCCCACCGTGATGCCAACCGCAGCTGATAAGGCATTGGGGATTATATACGTCAATGCGTTCAGCGTGTTGGCTATGGCGAAGCCCGCGAAATCCGCACCCGTGTTAAGCTTTCCTATGAGCCAAGTGGAAAAGAGCGTATTGACGATCCATATAAGCTGCCCGAGAAAAATCGGCATAGTGTATCCGATAAATGCCCCGAAGTCCTTGACACCTATAGCAAAGCCGCATCCTGATTTTCGGTGTGCGCTGCGGCGACTCCGTGTAAAGATAAGCAACGCGGCAAGCACAGCACATTCGGTTCCCTTTGCAGCCGCTGTTGCAACAGCAGAGCCGACGGCACCCAGCTTCGGGAAACCAAAATTGCCGAATATAAGAAGGTAATTGAGGGCAAAATTAACGGCAAAGGAAAAAACGGATGCAGTCACGCTGAGCTTAGGAAGCTCAATGCTTTTCGAGGTAGTGGCGAGAGCCGAGGCGAGAGCGGTCAGAGGGAAAGATGGGGCAAGAGCCCTGAGGTATTCCGTGCCGCCCTCGGCAGACTCACCGCGCAAAAAGAGAGAAATGAGGAATTTCGGTGCGAGTAATGCCGCAGTCATCGCACAAAGGCTGATAGCGAGTATCACCCCGGTACCTAAGATGGCGATGCCACTTGCCTTGGCATGTTCGCCCTTGCCGCGGTGCTGTACCGCGCCGACAAGTATACCGCCCTCAATTCCCGCTATGAGCATAATAAGCACCGAATTTATGACTGTACCGGCATAAACGCCCGAGGTCGCGTTCTCCCCGAGCCTTCCTATCATAAGATTATCGCACAGCGTTATCAAAAAATTGATAAGATTTCCCAGCGTAAGAGGTATGCTGAGTCGCAAGAGTCCTCTCCAAAATTCGCGGTCCTTGGTTATTATCATTAAAAAGATAGCTCCCTCTGTAAACTTTTTCTTTGGCTATTGAAACGTTAAATTCTTTATGTTAGCATACTGTATGAGTGATTATTATGTGAAAGGATACCGTCCAAAATATCTTTATTTATTTTCCTCGCGGTAGCCGCAATTATGTATGAAAGTATATAACACAAAAGCACAGATGTAAGAGAGTAGAAAACACGAGGTTTTATGTGATAGATTTTACCATATTCATCACCGAAATTATCTTAAATATCCGCATATTCCTCGATAATTTCGGCTCGCCTATGAAAAAATCTATTCACCTAAAACTGCTATGTACCTACGGTCGCCGTAGGCTTGCTTCTCGACTCTCTTACGGATAACTGACACCAATGGGTCGGCCTATGCGCTTTTTGTTTTTTGAGGTTTGCCTATGCGTAAATTTTTTAAGATCATTTTTTCAAGATACACGGTTTGTGCCGTTTTTATTCTCATCGAGCTGTCTATAATGGCGGCGCTTTTCTTTGTCGCATCGGAAATATCAGGTGCATTCGCGCTTATCGGGCGCGTGATAAGCTTGGCGGTATTCGTCAGCCTGATAAATAAGGACACAAATCCGGAGTTTAAGCTCACGTGGCTTGCAATAGCTGCGATCTCGCCCGTATTAGGCTCGGTTTTATATCTGGTATTTTCGTCAAGGCAGATGACCGTCAGCGAGAAAAGATTTCTCGCAAATCTTTTTCGCAGAATAAGGGAAGCGAAGGACAAATGTAAAACCCACGAGCGCACCGCGGCCGCGCTTGACTCTCTCTCAAAGGAGAGCTTTTCATTAGCCGGCAGAGCCTACTCCGTGCTGGGCGACGACCCCTTGGCTGAGCTTTACCCCTCGGGCGTGCTGAGTTATTACTGTACGGGAGAGGATATGTATTGTGCGATGCTAAACGCTATAGAGCAAGCGGAAAGCTATATCTTCCTTGAATATTTCATAATCGAGGAGGGAGAAATGTGGCAGGGGATATATGACGTCCTTGTAAGAAAAGCAGAGGAGGGCGTTGACGTGCGCATTCTTTATGACGATATCGGAACGATGAGCACGTTGCCGCAGAATTTCGATAAAAAGCTCAGGCGCATCGGTATAAAGTGCTACAGATTTGCAAAAATAACTCCCGCACTGAAAAGCTCTCACAATAACAGGGATCACAGAAAAATATGCGTTGTTGACGGAGAGATTGCATTTACGGGAGGTATAAACGTAGCTGACGAATACGTAAATAAAAAAAGCCGCTTCGGCAATTGGAAGGACGGCGGTATCGGCGTGCGCGGAGGTGCTGCACGTGGGTTTGCGTGTCTGTTTTTATCTCTCTACGATATGACGGTTAGAACTTTGAGCGATTACGACAGCTTTCTTTCTGCTCCCGAAGAGAGTGCAGAGAGGAATGGGGGCTACGTTATCCCGTTCGGCTCGGGGCCGCAGCCGATGTACTCGGAGCCCGTCGGTAAAAACGCCCTGATCGGCATAATAGGAGCCGCGGAGCGTTACCTGTACGTGACAACTCCGTATCTCATAGTGGACTATGACCTGACCGAGGCACTCAGACGTGCGGCAAGGCGCGGCGTTGACGTAAGGATAATAACACCTGCGATTCCCGACAAGAAAATGATAAAGATAATGACGAAAAGCTCATATCCGTATCTTATCCGGGCGGGAGTGCGGATATTTGAGTACACCCCCGGCTTTATACATGAAAAATGTGTCGTATGTGACGACACGGTTGCCATGGTAGGCACGATAAACCTTGATTATCGCAGCCTTGTACATCACTTTGAGGATGCGCTCTTGATATTCCGCAATCCCGTCATTGAGGATATCCGCAACGGCTTTCTTGAAACCGAGGGAAGATCGGTTGCGATCTCGGGCGAGGCGGCAAAGCTGAGCTTTTCCGAAAAGGCGCTGAGAAACGTAATGCGTATAATCGCGCCCTTGCTGTAAAACAAGGCAAAACAAGACAAAACAAGATAAAATAAGGCCGAGGCACTGTGATCTGATGCCTCGACCTTGTTTTCATGAGTTCCGAAAAAAGTAAGATTTATCCGTTTATTCGGTCCTGAGAGCTACAACGGGATCCTTCTTTGCTGCACTCGATGCGGGAATAAGCCCGGATATGAGCGTCAGACCGATGCTTACGCACACAAGCAATATTGCTTGCGATATCGGGAGCGCTGCGATGTTCGCGTATCCGATAAGCGGTGTCAGTATAGCGTTTACTATCACGGATACGAGATACGTGACACCGATACCTATAATTCCGGCAAGCAGACCGATGATGAACGTCTCTGCGTTGAACAGGTGGCTGACGTCCTTCTTTCTTCCTCCGAGTGAGCGGATAACGCCTATCTCCTTGATACGCTCAACCACCGATACGTAGGTGATTATTCCTATCATAACGGTTGAAACGACCAGAGATATAGAGGTGAACGCAATCAGTGCGTAGGATATAACGTCTATCATCGTGTTGATAATGGAGATTATCAGCTCCAGCGTGTCGGTGTAGCTCACCTCAGCACGCGCTTCCAGTGTTTTATCACCTACAGTGAGAGCGCCCTCATCGTTCCACTTGTTAAGGTAGTCTGTAACGAGGTTCTTGCTGTCAAAACTGAGCGGATATATCGTTATAGAGTTGGCAAGCGAATTTCCACCGAGGGTGCGCACGAGCCTGTCGCGCTTTTCGGTGTTTGTCACCTGCTGTCCCGCGGAGCTTACAACCATTTCCTCCATGCCGCCCGAGGCGTAGGATATAACGCCGGCGCTCTTTGCGGCGGTGGGCTCGGCATCCGAGCCGAGATCGCTCTTTAAGTAGTAGTCGAACATATAAACGATACCGAAAAGTGTGCTTTCGCCGAGTGAGGTGGTAAACGACGTTCCTATTTCTTCAGCGGTGAGTGAATTGAGCTGTTCGATAAAGCTTGAGTCTCCGTTGAGCCTGAGTATCTCATCCGTGAGAGCTTCGGTGTAGTAGATGCCGGAGGTGAGGCAGCCGTAGTTGGTGTTTTCCTTCGGTGAGATTATGCCTACTACTTCAAGCTCAATTCCGTCGGCTTTATCTCCAAACGTGGCGGAATTTGAGTCGTAGCTGTAGGAATAAACCTTTTGCCCCATAACCTCAGCGGTCGAGAACACGGTGTCGGTAGGATAATAGGTGAAGGTCTTTCCAAGCAGCTCGTCGTAAGAATAGGAATCTCTGAGACCTTCGGTTATCGCGTCCTTGTCCTCTTTTATCGCATCCTCTATCAGCGTGAGGAATTCATCTCCCGTGAAATATCCGTATTTCACAAGGAGCAGGTCGGACAGCTCATCGTCTCTGTCAACAACGAGCATTATTTCGTTTTTGCCCTCGGCTATCTTTCCCGAAAGCACGTCATACTGTTCTGAAACGTACTCGGTGTTCGAGGGAGCCTCGGCTATCGAGGGGGCAAGCGTGGGGATAAGATAAGCGAGGCTTGCATACTCCGTGGAGCTGAGCAGAGCGGTATACATGTCGGTAAGGTATGAGATCGAAACGTTCATATCCTCACCCGCAATGTTCTTGTAGTCGGTAAAAAGATTTGCACCGATGTCTATACCGTAGCCGAAGCACATCGCCTGATAGAATTCGGGATCCATGGCTTTTACGTATTCGATATATTCCTCGGTTATTTCATTGTGAGAAACAAAATTCTCAAGCCCGCTCTGCATCGTTACCATGTACCTTATGAGCGAGTTTATGTATACACGGTTCGGTTGCTTTATTATTTCCTGCTTCGTTGCATCATCCATCATGCCGGATAGGATATCAAGGTTGTACGCGGCCTCGGTGATGGTTATCGGGTTGCCTGAGAGCATATCGTCCTGCATTGAGGCAATATAGCCCTTGATGCCTGCGGAAAAGGCAAGCACCATTGCGATGCCTATTATGCCTATCGAGCCGGCAAAGCCTACCATGGCGGTTCTGCCCTTTTTCGAAAGCAAGTTTTTCAGCGAAAGCATGAAAGCTGTGAAGAACGACATCTTCGCCTTTTCCCGAGGCTGTTTTTTGCTCTCTTTCTCGGTCGCGGGCGGTGCGGCTGTTTCAGCGGCCTGATTCTGACATTCAAGCACCTCATCCTCGTCCGAGAACGGATCGGTATCCTCGGTTATCTCACCGTCAAGCAGCCTGACTATTCGCGAGGAATACTTTTCGGCAAGCTCGGGGTTGTGAGTTACCATTATAACGAGTCTTTCCGCGGATATTTCCTTGATAAGCTCCATTATCTGAACGCTCGTAACGGTATCGAGCGCACCCGTAGGCTCGTCGGCCAGAAGTATCTCGGGATCGTTGACAAGGGCTCTGGCTATCGCAACCCTCTGGCACTGACCGCCCGAGAGCTGGTTTGGCTTTTTGTAATATTGCCCCGAAAGTCCCACACGGTCAAGCGCTTCCTTGGCTTTTGCAACTCTTTCGTCCTTGCTTATGCCGGCTAT
>CAZTWE010000097.1:0-6201 GCA_964617165.1 uncultured Ruminococcus sp. | reverse complement strand
TTAACACGGATACTACCCTCTCTGTTTTCCATGCTGATAATTTTCAGCTTTGACGAGCCGTACGTTGCTATCCTCACGCTGATATCCGCCGCAGTGCATGAGGGCGGTCATATATTTGCCGCATGGCTTCTTTCGGGCGGCTCGCGGCTACGCGGGAGATTTTTCGGATTTGCACTGTATGCAAAAAATACCGTCTCCTACAAAAAGGATATACTTATCACATTGGCAGGCCCGCTCTCGAATATAATTTTATTTCTGCTGTTCATTAATGCACCGAGGGGCGGATACTTTTCCGCCTTCGCGCTTCTTAACCTTTTTACGGCATTGTCAAATCTTATGCCGATACACGGTTACGACGGCTACAGGATAGCGGAATGCCTTTTGCTGAGGTACGGTATGGACATTGAAGGTGCGGTCTATCTTAGGCGCATATCCTTTGCGCTGCTGTCCGTGCTCGCTTTTCTCGCCCTGTATCTTATGGCAAAGCTCAACAGCGGCTTCTGGATATTCTTTATTTTCATCGCTCTCCTCATAAAGGAAATAAAAAACGGATAGGCGGTGTTTATTTGCGAAAAAACGAGAAAACGGGAGATTTTGAGAGTTTTTCGGAGCTTTCCATGTGAAAAACTGCGGCTAAAACAGTTTTTTCAAGCCCTACAGCCGATAATTTAGTTTATTTCGCAAAAACTTTTTAAAAAACTATTGCAAAATGAATATGTTTTTGCTATAATATCGTCATCGCATATATAAAACATTTTTCGACCGTTTTCATGCGTAGGCACGCAAGACGGCAATGCGAAAAAACGATGCCTCCGTTCAGGCTAAAGAAAGGATCTGAGATTTTAAAAAAATGGCAAAGCTCATTGAGTTGAAAGGAATCACCAAGTCTTTTGACGGTGAATGTGTTCTGAATTCTATCGACCTTTATATAAGAGACGGCGAATTTATCACTCTTCTTGGTCCCTCCGGCTGCGGAAAGACCACTACGCTTCGCATAATAGGCGGCTTCGAATGTGCCGATGAGGGCGAGCTTTATTTCGACGGTACCGAGATAAGCGATACACCCGCTTACAGAAGGCAGGTAAATACCGTATTCCAGAAATACGCTCTGTTCCCTCACCTTAATGTTTATGAAAATATTGCTTTCCCTCTGAGAATGAAAAAGGTTTCCGAGGAGGATATAAAAAAGCGCGTTACGGAAATGCTGAAAATGGTTGCGCTCTCAGGATTTGAAAACAAGAGCGTCAGCACCCTTTCGGGCGGTCAGCAGCAGAGAGTTGCTATCGCCAGGGCACTTGTATCACACCCCAAGGTGCTTTTGCTTGACGAGCCGCTCGGTGCGCTCGACCTCAAGCTGCGAAAGGACATGCAGAACGAGCTTAAAAACATACAAAAAGCTATAGGCATCACCTTTGTGTACGTTACTCACGACCAGGAGGAGGCTCTCTCGATGTCGGACACCGTTGTTGTTATGGCTGACGGTGAAATACAGCAGATAGGCACTCCGACGGATATTTACAACGAGCCGAAAAACGCTTTCGTTGCCGATTTCATCGGTGAGAGTAATATCGTTGACGGTATTATGCTTGAGGACGGAAAGGTGCGCATGTCGGGGCACACTTTCGTTTGTGTTGACGGCGGCTTTGACAAAAACGAGCCTGTTGACGTTGTTATAAGACCTGAGGACGTTGACGTTGTAGAGCCTGAGCGCGGCATGCTCACAGGTACTGTTACGAGCGTTACGTTCAAGGGCGTTCACTATGAGATAATCGTTGATATAAAGGGCTTTAAATGGATGATACAGTCCACGGACTACGTTGCTCCCGAGCAGCTTATCGGTCTTTACATTGAGCCCGATGCCATCCACATAATGAAAAAATCCAAATACTCCGGTATGTTCGGTGACTATTCCAGCTTCTCTGATGAAATAGATCAGCTCTCCGACGTTGACACGGCTGAGGAATTCTAAAATTTACTTAAATTTCAGGAGGACGCATAAGGGATAATGAACAAGAAAAAATCTATTATACATTCTATTGCGGCAGCACCTCACGTTTTCTGGGCGATACTTTTCATCATTCTGCCGCTGCTCATAGTTGTTTACTACGCATTCACCGATGACTCGGGCAGCTTTTCTTTCGAAAATATCACGGGATTGCTTGATTACGCAGACATTTTCCTGCTTTCTATTGAGCTTTCCGTTATCGCAACTGCGATCTGCCTTCTTGTCGGCTATCCTTTGGCTTATATAATAGCCAAATCTCAACCGAAGCATCAAAAAATATTCATCATGCTTCTCATGCTGCCGATGTGGACAAACCTGCTTATCCGTACCTATTCCATAATGGCTATACTTGATGACGGTGGATTTCTCAATCAACTGCTCGGCACAAGCATGCACATAATAGGTACTAAGGGTGCCGTTATATTCGGCATGGTATACGACTTTCTTCCCTATATGGTGCTTCCCATTTACACCTGTGTATCAAAGATACCGAAAAATATGTGGGAGGCGGCAAGCGATCTCGGCTGTAGCCCTGCACGGGTTATTACCAAGGTAATACTTCCCCTCTCCATGTCAGGCGTTATTTCGGGAGTAACCATGGTGTTCGTTCCCTCGATCAGCACGTTTTATATCTCTCAGAAGCTCGGCGGCGGTACGTTTGAGCTCATAGGTGATACGATAGAGCGGCAGTTCGTTTCGGGCGCACTGAATACGGGAGCAGCGATCTCCCTTGTAATGATGATACTTATTCTCATATCTCTCGGTATTATGAATAAGTTCACCGATGCCGAGGACGGAGGTATAGTACCGTGAAGCATTTTAACAGAGCGTATCTTATACTCATTTTCGGCATACTCTATATACCGATCATCACACTTATTTTCTTCTCGTTCAATGCGGAAAACAGCACTGCGGTATTTACGGGCTTCAGTCTCATGTGGTACCGAGAGCTCTTTTCCTCGCCAGATACCTTTGAGGCACTGCGCAACACTCTGATACTTGCGCTGTCTTCAGCTGCGCTATCGACCGTTATCGGCACTGCCGCAGCAGCAGGTATTTACAGAATGAAGAGCAAGCTTGCAAAAAGCTCTATACTCTCAGTTACGAATATCCCTATGATGAACCCCGATATAGTTACGGGTATGTCCATGATGCTGTTCTTCGTTGCCGTTGTCGGAATACTCAACATTGAGTATGAGACTATCGGATTTTCAGCGATGCTCATAGCTCACACCACTTTCTGCCTGCCTTACGTTATCCTCTCGGTGCTCCCCAGAGTTGAGGACCTCGGCAGCACGCTGACAGAGGCGGCTATGGACCTCGGCTGCACTCCCCTGCAATCCTTCTTCAAGGTTGAGCTGCCTAACATTCTTCCCGGTGTTATCTCGGGCTTTACGATGGCGTTCACGCTTTCGCTTGACGATTTCGTTATATCCTACTTTGTCGGCTCGTCAAACTTCCAGACGCTTCCGCTTCTCATCTACTCCATGACTAAGAAAAAGGTTACTCCCGATATGTATGCGCTCTCTACGCTCATCATTATTACAGTATTTATTTTCCTTGTCATATCCAACTTCAAAAGCGGTAAGTCTCGCAGGAAAGGAGCCAACAAATGAAAAGTATTGTTTGCAAAATCCTGATATTCTCGCTGATTTTGGCATCACTGCTTATCCTCTCATCCTGCGAAAACGACAGCAGCGGCTCTGCGGCATCCGTTACGCTCAACGTTTACAATTGGGGTGAATATATTTCCGACGGCTCACTCGGCTCGTACAATTCGAACGCTGCTTTTGAGGAATATTACTATGAAAAGTACGGCGTTCGCGTTGAGGTCAATTACACCACCTACGCGACAAACGAGGACATGTATTCAAAGCTCTCGGGCGGTGCGGGAAACTATGACGTAATAGTTCCCTCCGACTACATGATAGAGCGAATGATAAACGAGGATATGCTGCTCTCGTGGGACGTTACCGAGCTCGAAAACTATGAAAATATCATCGAAGAATTCCGCGGAATATATTTCGATCCGGATGAGACCTACTCGGTTCCCTACACCTACGGAAAGGTAGGTATCATTTACAACCGAACAATGGTTGACGAAGAGGATCTCGAAGATATGAGTTGGGGTCTTTTGTGGAATGAAAAATACCGCGGCAAGATACTCCAGTTCAACAATCCGAGAGACGGTATGGCAACGGCTATGTTCCTGCTTGGGCTTGACATAAACTCGACCGATACCGCAGATTGGGATCGCGCGCTTGAAGCACTTTCAGAGCAGAAATCACTTGTGCAGGCTTACGTCAGCGATGAAATATTCAACAAGATGATAAGCAACTCGGCTTCTATTGCGCCCTATTACGCCGGAGATTATATCACAATGGTGGAATCAAATCCCGACCTCGCTTTCTATTATCCGAAAGAGGGTACCAACACCTTTGTTGATTCAATGTGTATTCCGAAAAACGCAAAAAATCCCGAGCTTGCCAAGGAATATATAAACTTCATGCTCTCCCCCGAGCCTGCTGTCGCAAATGCGGTTTATATAGGCTATGCATCCCCAAACAAGCTCGTGCGTACAAACGAGGATTACATTGAGGAAATGGGCGAGGAGGCTATAGATGTGCTGTACGGCACTACCGAATCGAGCTATCCCTACGATACCTACTATCACACCTTTACACCCGAGCTGCAAAGCTATACCTACTCGCTTTGGGAGACTCTGAAAACGACAAACTCTACCGAGACTTGGGTGCACGTTCTCAGTATTACCATAGTTGCAGCGCTCGTATCGCTTGCTGCATATAATACCTATATCAAGAAAAAACGTTCGCGCGATTATCGCGCACGAGACAAAGCAAAGCGACAGGGCTATTCTCGTGAACAAAAATAAATTCAATCAATAATTGCAAAAAAAGAACATGTACGACCTTAAAATTTTTGCCGACACTGTGGATAGCATGACCTACTCACAGATATATTCAATGGCAAGTCAAGCCCCTTTTGACGGGCAAAAGATACGCATAATGCCCGACACTCATGCAGGCCTTGGTTGCGTTGTTGGCTTTACGGCAACGATGTCCGACAAGATAATTCCCAACGTTATCGGTGTTGACATTGGGTGCGGTATGCGAATTTGCGAGCTGGGAGCGGTGGATATATCGCTTCCCGAGCTTGACGAATTTATAAAAAAGAATATCCCCTCGGGAAGTGACGTTAACAAGACTCACTCCGGAGAGGAATTTATAGGAAAGCTCAGATGCAGATCAAAGCTTGTCGATATGGATAGGCTTTTCGGCTCGCTCTGCTCCCTTGGCGGAGGAAATCATTTTATCGAGATAGATGCAGATGAGGTCGGAAATAAATATCTCGTTATTCACACCGGCTCAAGAAATCTCGGTACTCAAGTGGCGAAAATATATCAAAAAATGGCTACCGATGCCTGCAAGCACATTTCAGACAGCGAACGGGATGAGCTTATAGCACGCTTGAAGGCAGAGGGACGGCAGGGTGATATTCCCGATGAGCTTATCAAGCTCACGAAAAAGTATTCCTATAAAACGAAAATACCTGCCGAGCTTTGTTATCTTGACGGTGCCGATGCCGAAAGCTATCTTCACGATATGCGGATATGCCAGGACTTCGCCCTCGCAAACCGGGAAAAAATTGCCGAGGCAATTTTGAAGTTTCTCAAAATTCCGCGTGCTCCGTTTTTTGAAACAGTGCACAATTTCATAGACGGTGATAACATCGTAAGGAAGGGTGCTATTCCCGCAAATCTCGGTCAAAAGGTGCTCATACCAATGAACATGAGAGACGGATGCATTATAGCCGAGGGTCTTGGAAATCCCGATTGGAATTTCTCTGCTCCGCACGGAGCAGGCAGACTCCTCTCCCGCGGTGAGGCAAAACAGCTTCTGACGGTTGAGGAATATAAAAAAGAAATGCAAGGCATCTATACGACCACGGCAAATGCCTCAACGCTTGACGAATCTCCTATGGCTTATAAGCCTATGGATGAAATAGTCAAGCTCATTGCACCGACAGTTAAGATCCTGAAGATCATCAAGCCTATTTATAACTTCAAGGCTTCCGAGTGCTGATGGGGGAATCCCCACACCAAAAAAGCATACTAAAATTATAGGGGCTGTCGCATTTAGGCGTAATCGAAAACAAAATTGGCGAGGTAGAAAGAA
>CAZTWE010000096.1:0-6308 GCA_964617165.1 uncultured Ruminococcus sp. | reverse complement strand
CGCATCTAAAGACTACTTGAGTTAGTTTGTGATATTCGGTTTTTCAATGGATAATTGAAAAGACACAAAAACTACGGTACCTGCGAGAGCAGGCCCTTTTTGTTTTATATACATCTGCGAAGGCCGCAGATGAAGCGCAGTAATTGTATTCTGAAGTTCGCTGTACGAACTTCCTCGAAGAAGAACTAACGGTCAAGAGTATGACCGTTTTTTCTTTTAGAAAATCGTTCTTCTTTTGTAGCGAACTAATTGCCGAGGGCTTGAACTGCACTCTTGCAGCAAGCAGCGCATCTAAAGACTACTTGAGTTAGTTTGTGATATTCGGTTTTTCAATGGATAATCCATGTGTTTTGAATTTTGCTATAGCAAAATTCATGGCAATACTTCGCATTGCCACCGAGAACCTTTGGTTCTCGCACATTCCTTGAAATATACTCGTTCGTGCTTGCTGGCAAGCCGACAGACACGAATTTCATATATTATAACACATTGTTTTATGTTTTTCAAGTCATATCTGCAATGAAAAATCGATTTTTCAGTAAAAAAGCACAGAAAAAAGCACAGAAAAAGCACAGATCTTTTCTTTCTTTTCTTTCTCTGTGCTGTGTGTTGTGGCAATTTTTGTTCGCATGTAAGTTCAAATCCTTTCAGTATCGGAAAATATCCGTTTTTCATCTACGAAATCGAACATAAAAATTTCGCCCTTAAAAAGCGAAAAAGCCTTGAAAAATCAAGGCTTTTTGCGGCGATATCTTTTTTATCGCCCTTTTATGGCCTACCCGATAGGATTCGAACCTACGACCTTCAGAGTCGGAGTCTGACGCGCTATCCAGCTACGCTACGGGTAGATATTAAATATTTTTTCCTACTAGCATTGCTTTCGCAATGACCTTCAGAGTTTGCCGCTCGGTTTTTTACTTTGTACTTCTTTGTGTGTACCTGCAAAGCTTCGCTTACTACTCCGAGCTGGCAATATTCCGCTTCGCGGAATGCGGAGTCTGACGCGCTCACCCGTCTCGTCGCATAGTCGCCATTTGTCGGGCTTTTCGCCCTTCGCAGGCTCCTTGCTTTGGAGACTTCCGTCACAAAAAACAACAATCTGTTGTTTTTTGCTCGTCACCAGCTACGCTACGGGTAGATATTAAATATTTTTTCCTACTAGCATTGCTTTCGCAATGACCTTCAGAGTTTGCCGCTCGGTTTTTTACTTTGTACTTCTTTGTGTGTACCTGCAAAGCTTCGCTTACTGCTCCGAGCTGGCAATACAGTATCTTACAGCCTATATATTCTATCACCTTTTTGATATTTTGTCAATAAAAAATTCCCAAGCTTACGTACAAAAATACGACAAAAATACGACTTTTCAGATTATTTTTTGACACGAGTCATGAGCTCAGTTAATTTTATTTAATAAAAAGTTGAAAAAATCCTTAAAATTACTGTAGACAAATCGAAAAAAGTATGCTACAATATTAACATCTATAACCGATTTCGGTTAAATAAAAAAGGAGATATGACAATGAAAAAAATCGTTTCTGCACTTCTCGTTTGCGTACTTCTTGTAGGTTGCGTTTTCGCACTTGCTTCTTGCGGTAAGACTCTTTCCGGCGAGTACAAGGAAGTCGTTACCGGTAACATTGTTTACAAGTTCAGCGGCAGCAAGTACACAATGACAGTTGACAACATCATCGGTGATGACACTGTTGTTGAGGGTACCTACGAGATCAATGAGGATGACGGTAAGATCACCTTCACTACCGAGGTTGACGGTGAGAAGAAGTCCACTACCGAAAACTTCTCCAGCGGCGAAGAAGATGGCGTTAAGTACATCAAGATCGGTATCGCTAAGTACAATAAGGTTAAGTAATATCCGGATTTTTATTCAGGTATGACCTAAAAAACGGGTCGAGACATTGTTAATCAGTGTCTCGGCCCGTTTTTCTTTATAGAGCTACGCTATGAGCTTAGCTTATGACTGTAATTTCATTTGTATTTACTATAATATAAGGATAGCTTTTTCCGTGTTTTGATTTATCTATAAGGAATATGCTCCTTTTGCTATGCTCAATAACGGTGCGCCTGACAGTTGCCTGCCCCTCATGGTTATCGCTTACGTGTTTTTCATCAATGCCTTTTGCGGAAAGAAAGGCAACGTCAAAATTAAAGCCCGATATAAATCTTACCGCATCACAGCCCTCAACGCACTTATCAAAAAAGTTCAGATCTCCGCCTATGATCTTCGTTGCTATACCTACTCTGCCGAGCTCCAGAGCCAAACGCAGAGAGTTGGTTACAACGCACTTGGGCTTGCATCTTGTAAGATGCGGAATAAGATTGTAACAGGTTGTGGAGTCATCTATGTACACAAGCTCGCCGCCCGACAGATACTGTGCGCCAAGGCGCGCAAGGCGTACCTTTTCATCACCGCAAAGATCACGCCTTATATCGTAGGCGATGTCTTCGTTACCGTAGTTTAATGAGACACGCCCTCGGGTGTGCGACACGGTTCCTTCGGCAACAAGAGGCTTTACCGCGCGCCTTACCGTCATTTCACTTATATATAAGAGCGATGCAAGCTCCTTTACGCTTTTGCTGCCCTCGGCAAGAATAGCGAGTATTTCATCACGGCGTTCATTCATGGGCAAGCCCTGCCTTTCCCTCTTTTTATGTTAGTTATATTGTTAATTTTCAAAATCACTAACACACTTGACATGTGAAATAAAATATATTACAATTATCTTACCACAAATACATAAAAAATGCAATAAGGATGAAAAAAACTATGAGAATTACTATCATCGGTTCCGGAATGATGGGCTCTGCAATGGCTGTTCCCGCGCTTGACAATGGGCACAGTGTTCGTCTTGTCGGTACGCCTCTTGATCGCGAGATCATCAACGGACTCAAAGAAAACAATTATCACATAACACTCAAAAGAGAGCTTTCGGGCGATATTGAATTTTATCAGTTCGAAGAGATAATTGACACTATCAACGACTGCGATATTCTTATATCGGGTGTTTCAAGCTTCGGAGTTGAGTGGTTTTCCGAAAACGTTGTTCCGAGGCTCGCTGCCGGTACGAAGGTGCTTGCAATAACCAAGGGGCTTCATGAGAACGAGGACGGTAGCCTGGTTCCCTTCCCCGTATATCTTAGCACGCTCCGCCCCGACGTAAGCTTTAACGCTGTCGGAGGTCCTTGCATCAGCTTTGAGCTTGCCGACAGAATAAACACTGAGGTTGCTTTCTGCGGTAAGGATATCGAAACCGTTCGCTTCCTGCGCGATAGCTTTACGACCGACTATTATCACATAACCGCTACCACGGATATCAGGGGTATTGAGACGGCTGTTGCACTCAAAAACGCTTACGCTATGGCTGTAAGCCTTGCTATCGGTCTTTACACTAAAAATGATCCTGCGCTGCCCGAAAAGTACAATGCACAGGCAGGTCTTTTCTATGAAGCAACAAGAGAAATGACAAAAATAATATCTAAGCTCGGCGGTCAGCCCGATGCGGTTGCTTTCGGTGCGGGCGATCTTTACGTTACCGTTTTCGGCGGTAGAACTCGCAGACTCGGATGCATTCTCGGCTCAGGCGTTACTTTCAGCAAGGCAAGCGAAATACTCGTAGGCGTAACTCTTGAAAGTGTCGCTATAATTAAGCTTATCGGTAAATTTCTCGGCAAGAGCCTTTCGGAATATCCTCTCATGCAGCACATACATACCCTTATCACAGAGGACGTTGTAACAGACATTCCCTGGAGCCTCATGAAATACGAGTATTAAGACAGATGCCGTGCTTTGCGGGCGGCACATGCAATACGATTTTAAAATAGCAAAATAAATTTATCTTTAGCGGTTGAAAAAGCGTGGCGGATATGGTATACTGATTTTACAATTCGATCGGGCAGATACGAATAAAAATGAGGTGACACATAAAATGGCAAGGCTTTTTGACGAACACGTAAAAAGAGACGTACACTCGCTGAACGGAGCTTGGAAAATGAAGCCCGACCGCGATAACGTAGGCAAGGCGGAAAAATGGTTTTTGGGGCTATGTGATGCCGCAACCGTGGCTGTACCCTCTGTATGGAACAGCGAATTCGGGATGCTTGGATACCATGGCTCTGTATGGTATGAGCGCGAATTTTATTTCGGCGGCGGAAACATGCGTTTGTGCTTCGGTGCGGTCATGACAAAATGTGAGGTATGGCTCGACGGTGAATATCTCGGCTCTCATTACGGTGGATTTACTCAATTTGATTTTCTCATGTCCGACGTTTCGACAGGACTGCACAGACTCACCGTGCTTGCCGACAACTCGTTTGACAAGCAATCGATACCTCAGGTAAAGGTTGACTGGTATCACTACGGCGGAATTATCAGAGACGTTGAAGTAGAAACGCTCTCGGGAATTGCAATACTCTCGCACAAGCTCGAATACAGCATCGACAAAAACGGGCAGCGCGCACTCGCGCGGGCGTACGTTGAGCTATACAATTCCGAGGGAGAGAAGCTCTCAGGGGAGCTTGATTATATCCTTGGCGGCACTTCGGGCTTCAAGGCAAACATAACGCTTGATGCACATGAAAAATGCATATACGAAAGTGAAGAGTTTGTCATAGAAAATTTGGAAGTTTGGGATGTTTTGTCACCTAAACTTTACAATATCGCTATAAATACCGATACCGATGATCTTTATGACCGAGTCGGATTTCGCGAAGTTTCGGTATCTGATGATGGCGTTATGCTCAACGGCAAACTGATTGAGCTGCGCGGTGTTAACCGTCATGAGGAGCATCCTGAGCTCGGCTTTGCTTTCCCCAAAGCTCTTATGACGAAAGACCTTGATATTATAAAGGATCTCGGTTGCAATACGATACGCGGTTCACATTATCCTGCATCGCAATATTTTTGCGATTTGCTTGACGAGCGCGGTGTTCTTTATTGGAGCGAAATACCTATGTGGGGCTGGGGCTTCTCGGTTTCGGCACTTGAAGACGAGGCCGTTGTTGAGCGTGGGCTCGAGATGCATCGCGAAATGGTTAAATACTACTATAACCACCCGTCAATAATTATATGGGGCATGCATAACGAGATACACACCGAGTGTGAGGTTTCCGTTCCTCTTACAAAGAAGTATTACGAATACTTAAAGGCAAACGGTGGAAACAGAATAGTAACCTATGCAACGGACAAGGCACTCTCCGATCTTTGCCTTGAATTCTGCGATCTTATCTCAATAAATTCTTATTTCGGATGGTATGAAGGCGATAAGCATCAATGGGAGATATTCCTCGAAAAATTCAGGAAGAGACGTGAGGAGCTTGGATATAGCAACAAGCCTGTTATTTTCAGCGAATTCGGTGCAGCGGCACTTTACGGAAATCACACCTTTGATAACATTCATTGGACAGAGGAATACCAGGCTGACGTTCTTACGCATGCAATAAACCTCTTCCATAACGATCCGATGTGCTGCGGTTTTTATATATGGCAATTTGCTGATATACGCACCTGCCTTGAAGCAGGCATCAACCGCGCGCGCGGATTTAACAACAAAGGAATTCTCAACGAGCACAGAAAGCCCAAAGCGGCTTACTACGCGGTAAAGGCACTCTATACAGCTTTTGAAAGAGAAACAAAATAAGAATAAAGCACTGCTTTTTTGCATACTATTATTATATCAACAGTAGCAGAAAGGCGGTGCTTTTATTGTTAATCAAGCTATGGAAAAAATATAAAACCTATATAATATCGGTGCTGATCGCGCTCGGGGTCAGCGGTCTTTCCGCACTCCTTACCATGAAAAACATGGACATTATGGGAAAACTGATACAGCCACCGCTGTCACCTCCCGCTTTCCTCTTCCCTATAGTTTGGACTGTTCTTTACACACTCATGGGTATAAGTGCGGCTATCATTTTTGAAAAGAGGGAAATAAATCCGAAAGCGGCACGCGAGGGGCTTACCTATTATGCAATGAGCCTCGTTGTCAATTTTGTGTGGAGCATCATATTCTTCAATCTCGGTGCACTCTTTATTGCGTCAATATGGCTCCTGCTCCTTATCTTCCTTATCGTTATGACGATAGTTCAATATGCAAGGGTGGATAAAGTGGCGGCATACTTGCAGATACCGTATCTCGTTTGGGTGTTGTTTGCAACCTATCTCACCTTTGGTATTTATCTGCTCAACAGATAGAGAGCCATATATCAGAATATCCTAGCCAAAATCCAACTATACTCTAAAGGGGCTGCGTCATTTAGGCGTAATCGAAAACAAAATTGGCGAGGTAGAAAGAAAT
>CAZTWE010000095.1:0-6449 GCA_964617165.1 uncultured Ruminococcus sp. | reverse complement strand
CGACCAGGTAGAGGCTATGACGATGGCTTCCCGTATCGTTGTTATGAGAGACGGTCTTATTCAGCAGGTAGATACTCCCCAAAATCTTTACGATTCTCCCTGCAACCTCTTCGTTGCGGGCTTCATAGGCACGCCTCAGATGAACTTCATCACAGGTAAGCTTGTAAAGAAGGGTCAGAACCTCTACGCTATGTTCGGTACCACCGAGATCAAGCTCCCTGCTGACAAGGCTAATAACCCCGCTCTCAAGGAGTATATCGATCAGGACGTTATCTTCGGAATTCGTCCCGAGGCTATTCACGATGAGCCTATGTACAAGGAGGCTGCATCCGCTGACTCGCTTCTCAAGGTAAACGTTGACGTTACAGAGCTTATGGGTGCTGAGATCTATCTGTACCTCGGCTTCGAGGGCATGGAGGATGCTACAGACGGTAAGAACATTATTGCAAGAGTTTCTTCACGTTCTCAGGCAAGATCGGGCGATGAGATCACGGTTGCTATTGATGCATCCCGTATCCACATCTTCGACAGAGATACCGAGAAGTGCATCTGCCACTAATATAAAGAGAGGCTAGCTCAAGATTTAAAGGTTTCTGAGCTAGCCTCTAATGCTATAAATTTGAGGGAAAACGGTCTAGCTATGATAACTAAAAAGAAGATAATTTCAATAATAATTCTCTCGGCTATTTTCATATACACGATCATAGCCCTTTTGCCGAGGGGCGCAAATTACAGCGGTGATAACAACCCTATGATGAAGGATGGCGAGCTGCCCTTGCTTATCGCGCACGGCGGCGGAAACCGCGAGTTTCCCGACAATACGCTTGAAGCCTTTTACAATGCCTACAGCGTAGACAACCGCGTTATGATGGAAACGGACGTCAGCATCACCAAGGACGGTGTGGTGATACTCTCTCACGATACAACTCTTGATCGCAAGACCAACGTTGTGGGTAATATATCCGATTGGAATTATACCGACCTTTTGGATAATCGCGTTGATTTCGGCTATACAAATCCAACCGAAAATCAAAAGCTGGTAGGAGACCGTGTCAAGTTTACAACCGATAGCGGAAAAGAGGTCACACCGCTTGACGTTGAATATCCCGAGGGAGTCGAGCCGCGAGACAGTGAGGTGTTCTTAGTAACCACCCTTGAGGAGCTTATTCTCGCCTTTCCCGAAAACCGTATTAACGTTGAAATAAAGCAGGAGGGCGAGCTTGGGCTTTCGGCATTCTACGCCGTGCTTGAAATACTTGAGGAAACAAACTCCTTTGACCGTGTTGTTTTGGCAAGCTTCCACCCCACGATATATAATGAGTTCCAAAGATATCAGAGCGAGGGGCTCGTTCCCGATAACTTCATGTATTCTCCCGCTACGTCGGGAGTTATAAGCTATTATCTGCTCTTTACGCTTGGACTTGACGTTTTCTTTAATGACGGCATCTGCGTGTTCCAGCTCCCGACAGACGAGTACGGTATCAATCTTGCCAAGGTAGGCATCGTAAATAATGCGCACAGGCACAACCTTGCCGTTCACTATTGGACGATAGACGACAAAGATACAATGCGTGAGCTTATAGAAATAGGTGCAGACGGTATAATGACAAACTATCCGCACCGCTTGGCTGAGGTGTACGCAGAATATAACTAATAAAATTAAGGTTAGGGCGCTTTTATGCATGATCTGAGCTATGAATTAAAAAACGTATTCTTAAACGTTGGTGACTTGAAAATATCCGCAGAGGTATTCACCTTTAACAACGTATTCACAGCCGACCCCGAGCTTACCGAATTTACCGAGAACGGCTTTTGCGCATCAGGGCTGCTTACGTCGGGCGGTCAGGAAAAGGCTCTCGGTAAAATAAGCCTTGAGACATGCGGTGATGGGTATTCCGTCAAAGCCGAGATAAAGGGCAAAAAAGTCAGATGCATAAAGCTCGCTATAGACGGCTTGCCCGAGGGCTTTGTTGACGGAACTATAGACTGCAAGCGGCGAGAGGTGGACAGCTTCGGCTTTATTCTCCATTATCCCGAGGGCTGGCGCGAGCTTGCAACGCCCTGTGCGTTTCTTAACACGGCAGGGGGGCGTGTACTATTTTTACAGTGAGGACAAAATAGTTCGCGAAAAACGCTTTGCGTTCATGAAGCGTAGAGACGGCAAGGTACGCGCTGAGCTGATATTTGAAGAGGATGCAACTGCAATGACGTCGGCAATAGCCGCACCCGTGTGGAGATTTGGCATCACGGATGAGAGGGAGTCTATCCTCAAAAGGTATGCCGATTATATAAGCTCGGCACACGGTCTTGTGCCCTACGAGGAGCGCACCGATGCGCCCGAATGGCTTTACGATATAAGCCTTGTCGTTGCCGCGCACTGCATGCACTGGACAGGATACGTTTTTAACACCTACGACGATATAATAGAGGAGCTTAAATATATAACCGAGCGTATTGACGGTAAGCACGTGCTTCTCTACCTGCCGGGCTTGGAGGGCAGATATTATTATGACTACGGCACCTACGGTGCATGCGAGCGGCTCGGCGGCAAGGAGGGGCTTCACCGCCTTGTTGACGCTGCACACGAAATGGGCGTTCACGTAATGCTTATGTTCGGTATAAACGTTGTTTCAACCGAGACCGAGGGTTATGCGGAGTTGGGAATACCCAGTCTTTTCGTTCCTGCCGCAGGAGGACTTTGCAATCATCTTGACTGCGATATGGACTCCGCGCGCCATTATCATCACGGCTCTCAGGGTATAGTAAACCCTGCCGCCCCTAAGTGGCAGAATCGCCTTTGCGAGCAGATAATCTCGCTGCGCGAGGAGTACGGCTACGATGCGGCATTCCTTGATATTGCCGCGATCTGGGAGAACGATTCGAATTATCCGCTCTTCCCGGGCGTAAAGAAGCTTTGTCAGCGCCTACGCGAGGGCGCACCCGATTTCCTCGTTTCGGGCGAGGCATGGTACGACGGGCTTTCGGAGTGCATGCCGCTGTTCCACAGCGGTCACACCTTTGGACAGATGCATTACCACGATATGTTCAACGAGCAGCTCTTCACGCCCTACGTGCGTGAGTTCGGGCATCTGTGCCTTGGAGATCCCTCAAGATTCAGCACGGGTGTGCACGAGCTGGGAACAAACCTCGAGTGGCGTACGCCTGTGCGCCGCGGTGTTATCCCGACTCTCGCCTTGGTTGACGGAAGCATCGAGCGAGGTGCCGCAGGAGTTAATGCGATAATTTCCGATGCGCTTACCTACAAAAAACTGTATATTGATTAAAGGAGAACACTGTGGCTAAATTTGTGATAGAAGAGCTGAAATATGGGCTAGTTAATGACGATAACTTATATGAGTATTATCTGACGCTGACAGATATCATTTACGAGGATACCGATGAGGTCGTAGTTCTTCCCTCCGAGTACGAGGGCAGACCCATTACTCATTTTGGCTACAAGCAGGACTTTGAGGAGAAAGAGGCGCGCTGGCATGATTGGCATCATCCTGCGCAGGGCATGGACTACACGCCTGCACGCTACTATCTTTCATGCAAGTTCTGCGAACCGCCCGCACACGTCAAAAAGGTAATCTTCCCCGCAACCGCTAAGAACATTTTCACGAACATTTTCAATACAGACTCTGTTTTTCATCCCGAAAGGCAATATAGCGTTCTTATTGAGATAGACGAAAATAATCCCGTATACCGCGTCGAGGATAACAAGATCGTGCTGAAAAATCCCCATAAATGGTAAGGAGCGAGGTCCAAATTCGTTTCCTCGCTCACTGTATTCATATACAGTTCTCGTTCGTCAGCCGAAAATTTTCGATCTAAATCCGCACGCCCCATGAGTCTGTCTCATTAAGAATTTGCTAACCGCATGTTTTTTACTTCATTTTTTCTCTGATTTTCATAAATTCTTAATGAGACAGACTCTGAGGGGACACTTGTGCTGACAAGTGCCCCCTCGTTTATTCTTCCTCTTAAATCTATAAAAAGACTAAGCTTGTAAGCCGGGTTCTGTACGTTTTGCAACGCAGCAATCATCTATCTTCACTCAGCGTTACCGCTGAGTTCAAGCCAAAGGCTCTGCCACCACGACGTGCGCGAGCAGCGCATCGGGCAAGCCCGAAATCAAGGTGTTGCATCGGATAGGGTTTACAGCGGATCTATGTTACCATAGAAACTGGTGAGCTCTTACCTCGCCTTTCCATCCTTACCGCAAAAGCGGCGGTTTATTTCTGTTGCACTTTCCCGGAGGTCACCCTCGGCGGACGTTATCCGTTATCCTGCTCTATGATGCCCGGACTTTCCTCACGGTAAGACCTTTCGGCATGTTACCGCGCGATTGCCCCGCTTAGTCTCGGATATTATACACATTTTTTTGCGTTTTGTCAAGCGAATAAAAAGAAATTCGGGCGAACGGAGTGAATTTTCACCGGACAGCGAATTAAAATGCTCAAATTTTCCAAAATACCTACAGTAATATCTTATATATGGAAGAGGGACGTATAAACGCATGAAAAGAAAAAACGTGCAAGAGCAGTGCATACAAAACGGGTGCTGCAAGCTGCTCGGTGTTGATATCACCGTTGGCACAAGGGAAGAGCTGCTTGCCGTGTGCGGTGCTCTTATCGGTATCGGAGGTGCCGTTTCAACGGTAAATCCCGAAATACTTGCAAATTCACTTGAGGACCGAGCCTTAAAACGCGCCCTCGGCGCCTCGGTCAATATTCCCGACGGTGTGGGTGTGCGCATGGCTCTCAGAGCAAGAGGCGTGATGACGGACACCTTCCCCGGTGTGGAGCTTGGCGAGGAGCTGCTCGATATACGCCCTGTGCGGCTCGGTATTGTCGGGGGTGTGTCGGGCGTTGCAGAGGCGGCAATGGAAAACCTCCTCGCGCGGCACGGGACACTCAGCGCAGCGTTTGCGGTGTCGGGCTACGGGAAGCGATACGCGGAATATCGGGAAATATTGAAAGGCAGCGGTGCGGATATCGTATTCGTATGCATGGGCTCGCCTAAGCAGGAGCTCTTTATATATGAGATGCGCCGCGAATTTCCGTCTGCGCTCTTCGTTGCCCTCGGTGGCTCGGCAGACGTTTATTCGGGCAAAAGCTCCCGCGCTCCCTTAGTATTTCGTCGCAGCGGCACCGAATGGCTCTTCCGCATGCTGCGCGAGCCGAGACGTATACGCCGCCTGCCGTCGCTTATCAGATTTGCAGGCTATACACTTTTTGAGAAAAACGGCAAAAAACCTATGCAAAACGGCAAAAGAAAGCTGTTTTTTCAAAAAAAATCTTCGGAAAATTGATAAAATTTAGTCAAAGCTATTGTATATTTCATTTTTTTGTGCTATACTTATTCGGGTGTTGAAAAACGCCCGAATTTTGAGTGTGAAAATAATAAATAAATTTTTTGGAGGATTTCAAAAATGGCAAACGTAAAAGTTGCAATTAACGGCTTTGGCCGTATCGGTCGTCTTGCATTCAGACAGATGTTTGGTGCAAAGGGTTATCAGATCGTTGCTATCAACGACCTCACAAGCCCCAAGATGCTCGCTCACCTTCTCAAGTATGACACAGCTCAGGGTAGCTACACAGGTCACACTGTTGACTACAAGGACGCAGTTGTTAATGAGAACGGTAAGGTAGTAGCTCCCGGCGCTATCATCGTTGACGGTAAGGAGATCAAGATCTACGCTGAGAAGGATGCTGTAAAGTGCCCTTGGAAGAAGCTCAGAGTTGACGTTGTTCTTGAGTGCACAGGCTTCTACTGCTCTAAGGATAAGTCCATGGCTCACATCACAGCAGGCGCAAAGAAGGTTGTTATCTCTGCTCCCGCAGGCAAGGATCTTAAGACCATCGTTTACGGTGTAAACAATGAAACTCTTACAGCTGATGATCAGATCATCTCCGCTGCTTCTTGCACAACCAACTGCCTCGCTCCTATGGCTAAGGCTCTTAACGATGCATATCCCATCGTTTCCGGTATCATGACAACCGTTCACGCTTACACAGGTGACCAGATGATCCTTGACGGTCCTCACAGAAAGGGCGACCTTCGCCGTGCTCGTGCAGGCGCACAGAACATAGTTCCCAACTCTACCGGTGCTGCAAAGGCTATCGGCCTTGTTATCCCCGAGCTTAACGGCAAGCTCATCGGCTCTGCTCAGAGAGTTCCCACCTGCACAGGTTCTACAACTATCCTTGTTGCAGTAATTAAGGGTAAGGACGTTACCGTTGAGTCTATCAACGCAGCAATGAAGGCTCAGGCTTCCGAGTCCTTCGGTTACAACACCGATGAGATCGTTTCTTCCGACATCGTTGGAAGCAGATACGGTTCTCTGTTCGATGCTACTCAGACAATGGTAGCTCAGCTTGACGAGGATACCTATCAGGTACAGGTTGTTTCTTGGTACGATAACGAGAACTCCTACACAAGCCAGA
>CAZTWE010000094.1:0-6474 GCA_964617165.1 uncultured Ruminococcus sp. | reverse complement strand
TGGATATGCGAGTGTAGGCGAAGCAATTTCACTTTTGCGGCAGCAAAAACTTCACTGCGAGAGAAACGAGCAAAAAGGGCTGCCTCAAATGGAAATCAAGACAGCCCCGGGAATTATGACAAATTTAATTTTTTATTCAAGAAACTCTATTATCGGGCTTCTCAGTATTCCCGTATCTTTAAGGTGGTATTCATACGAGAATGCATCGTCACGAGGTGACCATGATGCGGGGCTGAAATAAACAAATCCGTTATCCGCATTATGCAGAGCACCGAATGAATTATGCCTGTTACCGAAGAGGGTAAGCGAAAGCGTATGCTTGCCGGGCGTTATATCCGATACGATCAAGTCATAGGGTTGATATACTATCTTGCCGCACTCCTTACCGTCTATAGCGGCACTGATAAGAGCACCGCGGTAATGGCTTGCGTGTATTTTCATAGCCGATACACCGAGGGGCACGTTTATATCAAGCGTATACGTAAGATTTCCACCGTAGAATGGCATCCCCTGCCCTGTTACCGAGCCGAAGCCGATGCGATCGGTAGGCGGCACCAGTGTGCTTTCCGTGCCCTCAAGGCGCACGTTGAATTCTCCGAGCAGGAAGCAGTTTTCGGTATAGGTCCTGCTCGCCAAGGGGAGTGTCAGCTCTATGGTATGCTTGCCTATGCCTATTCTCGGAATAGCTGTTTTCTTTATACATTCATCGGTAAAGTAGCCCGTTATATGACGCTCTATCTCCTCTCCGTCAAAGACAATGCGTGAGGCGTCCATATCCTCGCAGGCGAACTCGGCACCGTCAAGCTCGATTTCCGAGTTAAACGTGAAGCGAAGCGTTGAGGTATGCTCTGCCTTTTCCTCAGGCAGGCACCATGGCTGCTTGCCGCTCTTTCTCGGTATACCCGCGCTGCGGCGCAGCATACCGTCAAGCCGCCTGATCTCCTCGGGGGGCTGATAGCTGCTCTCGTTATCCCATTTCCATTCCGCGATGTCAAGCAGGAGCACGTTCGGCTCCTCGCGAGTGTAGGAAACCTTTTTCTTGAAATCGACAGCTCCTATCTTTTTATAGCTCTTTTGCTGTACTGAGAGAGAGGACTTTTTCGTTTTTTCAAGTCTTATAAGGAAAGAGTCATGCACGTAGGAATTGAAAGAAAATACGGTACATCCGCCGCTGTGAGTATAGGCTACGTCCTTTATCTCACCGCTAACGGTATCATAAAGCTTCGGCAGATAAAGACCTTTTACCTTAAACGTGATCTTCTTCGGCATTGAAACGTCAACGCTGCCAACCGACGTATGGTCCTTATGCGTGTAGGATTTTCTCGCATTGGCAACGAAGAGCCACTTATACTTTCCGTCACGGCGAAGCTGATAGATATAGTTATCGGTGTAGTTACCGCTCTCGGTACGTATTTCAAGCTTTCTGTTCTCTTCAAGGGCGCGAACTATCGCATATTTCTCAAACGGAACACGCTCGCAGCTTGCATACAGCTCGGCAATGCATCTGTCCTCCTTGCAATCTACGTAACGGGGGCAATCGCCCATAAATATGACACGCCCCCCTGCCTCGGCAAATGCGCGGAGACGGTCAACCGTGGTTTTTCTTATCGTTTCAAGCGCGGGAACCACGATAACGTCATATTTCATTTTTCCGACCTTGATAGGATTTAGAGCCTTAGGGCAGGCATCGGGGAACATGGATTCGCTTATGTAATCGAAGTCAAGCTCCGAGAAGAGCAGCCACTCTATGAGGTTTCGGAAATTGGTATCAAGCTGTTCTCTTTTTGCAAGCGTTGTTGCACCGGGACCCCAATGCAGCCAATAGCTCTCTATCGGATGTATAACACCGATAGACACCTCGGGCACACCGCGCGTGAGTGCAGTATTAAGCCTTGCGAAGTGATCCTCAACGTACTTGTATTCCTTGTACCATGGTGACTGATAGTTTATGGATGCGGGATAATCGCGCTTAGCGTCTCCTTTCATTGACACCCACGAAAGGTGCGGTACTCTTATGGTTACACCGAGCGCCGCCTGCCAATCTCCTTGGAATTTGTGACCTCTGAAATCGAAATCCCAGTTCGTAACACCGTAAAGCTCGGAGAGCATTCCCTCCTTGCCCCACTGATGCACGACCGACTGAGTTTGCTTTGCAGTCGTAAGCTCTACCTTATTGCAAAGCATATCTATGCCGGGATAACCGAAATATTTGTACGCGCGCATTGCCTCGCCTATGGACTTAGTCTGCGAAGAGAGCGTTGGCTCATCCATCATATGACCTGTCAGGGGAAGCGAGTGCTTGTCGCACCACTTGCCGCACTCACGGCTGAATGCTTCCGTAAAGCGTTGGCAGATATGGTCGTGATAGCGGTAACGGCTGACCGATATCCTATCGTCGGGAAGATCCCAGATAAGCTCGGGAATGTGGTCTATGATATCACTGCCGTAAGCCTTTTTGTAGGTAGTGGGAAAATCGGGTGTCCACGGAAGTGAGCATATAGTCTTATCCGTCGGACGGGCGATGGTTGTTTTATGACCGAACTGCGGCTCATCTGTAAAGATTGCGGGAACGGTCTTATCAAACTCATCACCGACGCACTCGCGGTATCTTTCGTGAGTTACCTCAATAAAGCGTTTGACCGCAGCGACAGACATCGTATCTATGTAGCAGTAGCCGTTATACCAATCGCTCATGCCGGGAGTTGCCGAGAACACTATCCAGCTCTCGCCCGATGCCGTCTGTCCTCTTTTTATTTTCTTATAATCCTTGAGGTATCCGTTTTCGTCGAGCGTTATATCGTACGTAGCTATGTAATACGGCTTGCCTGCCTTTATCGCTTCACGCTTCGGAAGCTCGGCACTCATGTCGTACAGCACGCTTGAAGAAAGGTTGCGGTTATCCTCTTCTCTTGCCGTTTTGACGGTATTTGAGGGGGCTATGTAAAGGTTTCTCGCTCTGTACTCGGGGTCCCTTGTAACCAAGCCGCCTGCGGCACCCGAGGGCCACCTGTCCTCATCGTAAAGCCATGCGAGCATACCCTCGCGCTTTGCCTTGTCGGTGCAGGCGCGCACAAGACCCATAAATTCATCGCTGAGGTATGCGTTATCCATACCCGAGCGCGAATGCATGTGGAAGCCGCCGAAGCCCATATCCTTCAGGTAATCGATCTGCTTTTCAAGTATTTCACTTGTCATTTTGCAGTTCCAAGACCAGAACGGTGTACCGCGATACTCCGAGCCCGGAGCAAGGAAGGTATCGGTTGAAAGTTCTTTTTCCGAATTTTTCTTATAAAGCATCTGACTTTTTCCTTTCAGTTTGTATTATTTGTCCTCTTGTGGAGGTTAAAGTTTTCATACTCCTCGGTCATAAGAGTCACGTTGCGCTCGGGATCGTCAAGCTCCGCCAACTGATTTGCCTTTGCATTTTCGGAATCATCAAAGCCCGAAAGTCCCTCCCCCCAATACCAATCATTAGGGTCCTCAAAAACGACGGACTCAAGCGACTCGCACATAAGAAAAGTCCAACAGCCGACGTACTTTACCGATTTCGGGAAGATGACCGTTTCCAGCCTCTCGCAGTTGTAGAACGCGCTGAAATCAATATATTCAAGCTCTGAGGGAAGCTTCATTTTTTTCAGTGATATACAGTTACCAAAGGCGTTGAAGCCTATATTTTTAACACGGTCCGGCAGGTGAAGCGAGGAAAGACGCTCGCATCCGTCAAACGCCAAAGCACCGATCTGTTCAATGCCCTGCGGCAGCTCGATGCTGACAAGATTTTTCGCTTGGCCAAACGCGCTGCGACCTATGACGCTGACTGTATCGGGAACGGTAAAGCTCCGCGCCTCGGATGCCGATGCATACTGCACAAGCACGCTGCCGTCCTTTGAATATATATTTCCGTCAATACTCTTATAATTCGGGTTGTTTTCCGACACGGTAACGGGTACGTCGGCAAAATGCCCGTCACCGCGAACACCGAGCTTTGTCACACCCTCGCCGATATATACGCCGCAAAGCTCATGGCAGCCGATAAAAGCATCGCAGCCGAGAAAGACGAGCGACGGGGGGAACTCTATGCTTTGCAGATGCTCGCATTGCCAGAATGCATTGGACATTATCGCGCGAAGCCCACTCGGAAGCTTAATATTTTTCAGTGCGATACATAGCGAGAACGCAAACTCGGGGATGTATTTAAGCCCCTCGGAGAGCTTTACCTCGGCAAGTGACGGGCAGTGCCCAAATACTTCGGTGCCTATTTTTGTTACGCTGTCGGGCATGTTGATACCGCGAAGATCGGAGCAACAATAAAAAGCTTTCTCACCTATTGTAAGGAGCCCCTCGGGCAACGTGATGCAACGGAAATCCTCGCACTCCTCGAAAGCAAACGCCGCTATATGCTTAGTGCCTTCGGGTACGCAATAAAACTTACTTTTGCGACGTGGGCTGACCCGAATAAGCAACGAGCCGTCCTTTGTATAGAGATCGCCGCCTATGGATTTATAATGCAAATTATCCTCGGCAACGTTTATCTTGTAGATATCCGTTGACCTGAAGGCACGCTCACCGATGTATTCAACCGATGCGGGAATATACAGCTCTTCAAGGTTGATGCAGCCCTCAAAGGCGGCACTTTCTATTCGCAGCAACCCCTCGGGCAGCGTTATCTCGCATAAACCGAAAGCGTTTCTGAAACAGCCTGCGCCAAGAACGGTTATCCCGTCGGGAACGACTATTTTCTCGGCATCCATATCGTTGCAGATCGAAAGCGTTGTACCCTCAACCAGACAATGACTTAAAAATTCATTGTCGTCAGATAATATTTTCTTACCCGTGTTCTCGCTCATAACGCACCTCCAAAAGTAATACTAAACAGTTGTTTTGGCTGCTTTCAGTTGTTTTAAGTTTCGCTTCGTTATTCTACGTCCTCATCAGACTCGGCTGCCCTTGCTGCTGCCGCATAATCCCTAAGCCTTGCCGCAACCTCATCGGTACATTCTATCATAACCTCAAGCTTTCCGCTCGGAGAGGCGGTTTTTATCAAATATACGACCTCGGGTGAAAAGTTTGGACAAAAGTTGAATTTTTGCGCATCGCGTGCCGGGGCGTGCTGACTTTTCTCGGCTTTGGTGAATGCTTCAACGTTGATTATTTCCGCTATGCGGAAGCTGCACATAACGCTTGTACGCTTACCTATAACGCGCGCCACAACAAACAGCATCTCGCCCTCGCCCCCGTGCGTTACACTGTACACAAAATCATTTGCGGCATAACGCAGGAAAAGATACATTGACACGGTTATTCCGATCACCGCGGCAAGGCTTATCAGCCCACGAAAGGCGGGTGCGGTTACAGAGAGCACCACAAGTACCGCGCTTGCCCCAGCAAGCGTCAGCACTGTTGGTAATATTCGCTTCGCCTCCGTTTTGGGGCGATAGGTAAATTCTATAAGATTTTCGTTTTCCATATTTCAGATACCTTCCATATTATTTATTCGGAAGCTCATCCTGCTTCGGTACGTATTCCGAGAATACGTTATTATCGGCGTGATTTTCATAAATGAGGTTATATGAATAAGCCTCGTCTGTATCGGAATTTGAGACAAACATCTCAAGCCTTATCCATTCGGGATACTCACCGCTCTCATTCGGGGTGAATTCAACACCGTCAAAAACAAGCTTCGCGTATCGGTACATTGCAGAAGAGTCGGTCAGCTTATCCGTAAGCTCTCCCTGCACGTTACCGTAGTTATCGACCAAGCGGTAGGTGAATATTTCGGGGTCGGAGTCATCAAGCGACAGCCCAAGCTCCTCGGATATTCTCGTAACGGTTGAGACGTTATATCTTACCGTTATTTGCAGCTGCCCCGCATCCTCTATAACGTACAGATAATCGCAGAAGAAATTACCGAGCTCGGGATCGTCATACACATACCTCAGCTCCTGAGTTTTCACCTTTATCTCACCGTCATGCTCGTTGTAATACGCTGTAAGCTCATCATTGAAATAAAGGCTCTTCATATCCTTCGGATAGCTATTGAAAATTATCAGGCGAAAGGCGAGAATTCCCACAACGCCTATGCACACGACAGCGGTAAGTATTTTCAGTATGATCATAACGGGGCTCTTGCCCGAGGGCGAGTCCTCTTCTATTTCGTTATAATCACCGTATCGTTCGTAATCGGACATTTTGCTGTCTCCTTATTTAGTATAATTTGGTTTAGCCTTAAGAGAGTCGAACCGTAATCATTATATCATTCGCGAGCGTGCGTTGTCAATGAAATTCACAAAACTTTAAAAGTTTAAAATGCGCGTGCGAAATAAAAAGATGCGAGGGGCGCACTGCCCTCTCGCACCTGTGCGAAACGATAATACAAAATTAGTTTGCAAGCTCTGCGAAATACTTGATAGTTCTTACCATCTGGCTTGTGTAGGAGTTCTCGTTATCGTACCAAGAAACAACCTGTACCTGATA
>CAZTWE010000093.1:0-6548 GCA_964617165.1 uncultured Ruminococcus sp. | reverse complement strand
AAGAACATCCGCTTTTTTTCTTTTTGTGACTAGTTTAATGAGCTAGCCCCTTTTTGCTTTCCCGCAAGTGCACGATATTCACCGAATACGCTTTCAGGGGGGCACGGGGGATGCTTTGGCTTCAAAGCATCCCCCTAAAAACGTCTCACAAAAAGGTATAAATACGAATTTTTACCGCAAATGTGACAGCCCCACTATTTTCTATTCTAAATCTATCTTAGCACTCTTTTTCTTTTTCGTAGTGCCGCTGTCCGAGCCGCCGCAGTCTCCGCAATCGAAGCAATCTGCGCACTCACCGTCGCAGGAGCCGCAATCGCAATCGCAATCGCAGCCGTCACCTCCAATAGCGGCAATCAGCACGAACACCGCAACGCCTATTGCCACAATGAATACCGAGTAGGTAGAATGAGCAAGATTTTTTATCAGCTCTTCCTTATTCTCTGCTTCAAGAGACATAGCAAATATGAAGCCCAGCTCAATTATCATATAGTAGCCGAACGTTGAAACGTAGGTAGTCTCGGTGTTTGCCATGATGATGAAATAGAGTACAGCCGAAACAATTACGAAAAATATGCAAAACATAATATAGATAAGATGGCTTGTTCTGACAAACGGAATTCTTGACAAGGCGAAGAACACCCAAAGATACAGCACGACCGACATTGTGACAGCCATCATTGTAATGAAGCTGTTGTCAAACCCACGCACTATGTACCATGCGCGCATCAGCACACCCATTGCTACCGCACTGATAAAGAAGCAAAGTATATTAAGCCCGTTACGGTTTCCCGAAAGCAGAGAAAGCACGCCGCTTCCGATGAGGATAACTATTCCGACAATAAGCGCCGCCACCGAGGAACGGAATATATTTCTTGTTATGATCGCCACCGAGGACGACACAAACAGGAACAAAAAGGATGCAAGCGAAACAAGCGTTATTTTCTTCATAAAACACTCCTTGCAGAATACCGCACTATGCAAAAAATCCTGCCATTATACACCAAAAAGCAAGTGTATACATCTCACGATGATATTTTATCACATTTAGGGGAAAATGTCAAGCTTCGCTGCCCCTCGCACGCTACCACTATGTTTTCGTGATATTTTTTGTTGACAAAGCTCCCCGATTATGGTATACTTTTCATAAAGCTGATACCGAACAAATAAATTATGAAAGGTTATTTTCAAATGAGCAATATTAAAATCGTAGCGGACTCATCCGCAGACCTTACGGAGCTTTCAGGCGTATCTTTTGCACAGGCTCCCCTGCAAATAGTAACAAATGCAAAAACCTACGTTGACACAGGCGACCTTGACGTTGCCGACATGGTAAACGCTCTTTATAAATACAGCGGAAAGTCCTCCACCTCATGCCCCAATATCAGAGATTGGCTCACCGCATTCGGTGATGCCGAGGAGATATTCTGCCTCACCATCACGAGCGGACTTTCAGGCAGCTACAATTCCGCAGTTGCGGCAAAAGCCAAGTATGAGGAGAAATACCCCGGCAGGCGTGTAGAGGTTATCGACTCTCTTTCGGCAGGCCCCGAGATCGCGCTGATCGCCCAAAAGATACGCGATATGATAACGGAGGGACGTGACTTTGATACTATCGCGAAAGAGATACGCGGATATAAAACAGAGCTGCTGTTCGTGCTTGAATCCATGAAAAACCTGGCAAACAACGGGCGCGTAAGCAAGCTTGCCGCGACTGTTGCGGGCGTGCTTGGCATTCGCGCCATAGGTAAAGCAAGCGAGGTTGGTACGCTTGAGATGATAACGAAATGCAGAGGTGCCTCAAAGGCGGTGGATGCCCTCACCGAAAACATGGGCACGCTTGGCTACCGCGGTGGAAAGGTGCGCATCTGCCATTGCCTGAACCCCGAGCTTGCCGAGCAGCTTGCCACAGCTATCAAGGCACAGTTTGCCGATGCAGCGATAGAGATCGCGGAATGCCGCGGACTTTGCAGCTTCTACGCTGAGCGCGGCGGCATGCTTATAGGCTTTGAGACCTAAAGAAGTATACTGAGCTTTGACATGCTCCTTCGCTCTGTAACGAAGGTGCCGTTCGTTGCTATGTAATTCATATCGGTTTTTACGTGATAGGTCTCGATTTTGTCGTCATATACTTCAAGTATCTGATAACCCCATGCCCATTTATAATCATAGATATTGAATTCATATTTTCCATTGACGAGCTTGCCGCAATAGCCGTAACCGCCTATATCTATCAGCGTTTTTTCACCGAGCTCTCTGCTGTCCTCTGTCATGCTGCTGATATGAGTATGACCGCGGTACATGATCATAATATCGTCATTTTCCGCAATCAGCCTTCGGCTCTGTTCGGAAAAGCTTGCGCCGTGAATATAATGCGCACAAATAAATATTTTCCTGCCGCGATACTTCTCAAGCGCCTCACGGAGAAAATCTTCGTCAATAGGGGTGTTTGCCGAGCCTGCGGCAGGATTGTTTTTTTGCGCTGTGCCGCTATCAAAGGTGTCTGCCATTATAAATACGCAATCACCGAGCTCAAGCGTATACTGTCTTTCGTATCCGAACATGCGACACCATTGCTCATTTGGATAGCTATCGTGATTTCCGGGTATTGCGTAAGCGGGGCAAGGCAAGCGATCCATGCACTCGGCCTTGAACTTTTTACAATAATTTTCGGGCAGGCAGCGGAAGTCGTAATCGTCTACCGAGAGATCTCCCAGCACAAGAACAGCATCGAGTGCCGACTCGCCGTGCTCACGGCAAATATCCGAATACACTTTTTGTATCTTCTCGCTCTGCGTTTTACCAAAAGCATTTCCCGATGCCGCCGATGCCTTCGCGCCCGGGCAAACGGCACTCATTTCCGCTGCCGAAAGGTCTGTGGTATAATGCATATCCGACACCAAAAGAATTCTGCTTTTCAAAACTGACATAACGTTTCTCCTTTATCCGAGGATCTGTTTTTTCCTATTTTACTATACCTCACGATGATTGTCAAGTGGTGGGGTGCATTTGGGCATGGGCGAAAATTTTCTTGATTGCGAACGTTATTTTTCAGAAATTTCAAAGTTTTTGAGCAATATTTTCATGTTTTTAACAAAAACAGCAAACATAATTATAGAAATTACTGTTTTTTTGTTTTATAATTGAGAAAAAAGCATAGGAGGCTTTCAATATGGAAAAGAAAAGATACGCTCACGTCGGTATCGGCGGCAGAGCGAGAATGTACTATCAGGCAATAGCGAAAACCTATTCAGAGACGTCCGAGCTTGTTGCATTTTGCGACATAAACCAAACGCGTATGAATTATGCCAACCGTGTTCTTGTTAATGAATTCGGTTATCATGCCGTTCCTACCTATACCCCCGATCAATTCGAACAGATGATAGAGGAAACAAAGCCCGACATCGTTATCGTTACGTCGATCGACCGCACCCACCACAGATACATAATAAAGGCTATGGAAATGGGTTGTGACGTAATATCCGAGAAGCCCATGACGGTTGACGAAAATAAATGCCAGGAAATCATCGACTGTATAAAAAGAACCGGAAAGCAGCTGCGCGTTACGTTCAATTACCGCTACGCACCTCACAATACAAAGGTGCGCGAGCTTATCATGAACGATACGATAGGCAAGGTTACTCAGGTTCATTTCGAATGGCTGCTCAACACCTCTCACGGTGCAGATTACTTCCGCCGTTGGCACAGAGATAAGAGAAACAGCGGTGGTCTTATGGTACATAAGGCAACTCACCACTTCGATCTCGTTAATTTCTGGCTCGGCACGTATCCTAAGCGCGTGTTTGCTTTCGGTGATCTGAAGTTTTACGGCAGAGAAAACGCAGAGGAGCGCGGTGTTACCAAGTTCTATTCACGCGTTTACGGTCAGAAGAACGCAGAAAACGATCCGTTTGCACTTGTAATGGAAGGCAACAGAGGGCTTGAAGAGCTTTATCTCAAAGCAGAAGCTGATGACGGATACATCAGAGACCAGAGCGTTTTCGGTGACAATATCAGCATTGAAGACACGATGAACGTTCTCGTTCAATACGCGAGCGGAGCACAGATGTCCTATTCTCTTAACGCCTACTCTCCTTGGGAGGGCTTCCGCGTATGCTTCACGGGAACCAAGGGAAGAATTGAGATAGAGGTTACAGAGGCGGTTTACGTTAACGCAGGCGGCGAGTCCTCCAAGGAGGGCGTCGTTAAGGGCAAGAAGATCACCGTATATCCCATGTTCGGTGATGCATATAACGTACCTATCGAGGAAGGTAAGGGCGGCCACGGCGGCGGAGACTCCGTGCTTCTCAACGACCTCTTCGGTGTACCCGAATATGATAAGTTCCAGCGCGCGGCTTCCCACGTGGATGGTGCTATGAGTATCCTCACGGGTATCTCGGCAAACAAATCCATGGCTTCGGGTCAACCTATCAACGTTATGGATCTCGTCAAGCTGTAAGCATCGGGCGAGCGCATTTTTACACCAAAAATAATAAAAAGAGATAGCAAATCGGTTTGTAGCCGAAATGTTATCTCTTTTTGTTGATTTAATGAAATCGTTTGTATCTTGCAGATACGCTTTTTGGCTTGACATATTCCCTCATTTGTGGTAAACTTTCAAAAAACTCATAACCGGAGAAAGTTATGAAACTCAGTATTTGTACAGGCGAGCTTGAGTTGCGTTTCGGACTTGAGCGTTCCTTTGAAATGATAAAAAATGCAGGCTTTGATGCTCTTGATTTCAACCTTGACGGTTATTGGGACGGAGCGCCGGAGCAAGTTCGTAAAATGCGCTGTTACGGTATGTCCGAGGAAGAGATGCGCGAGTATTTCGGGAAAATCTCTGAGTATGCAAAGGCGTATGAGCTTTCCGTCGGGCAGACACATTCTATATACGGCAATCCGGGCTTTCGTGAGCACAGAGAGACCTTTATGAACGTTACGGTAAAGAATATTTTCCAAACGCATCTTCTCGGTTGCCATCATACTGTAATTCATCCTGTGAATACCACCATCAGAACGTTCAATGCGGGAAAAGATGAATACTACAAGATAAACCTTGAATTTTATCGCTCGCTCATACCTTACCTTGACAAATCCAAGCTCTTTTATAAATACAGGCTTTAATTCTATTTGTTCAAAAGCGGGATGTCGGGGATCGGGTGAAATGCCCAGAAGCGACTTATAAAACCAAGCGATGACTCCCGAGAACATGTGATGATTGTGTGAACCGCTATCCTGTCCGTTCCACTTTTTCAAAAGGGTAGTGGCACCGTTTTCAAACCAGGATTTATACCCCGGAACGCTTTCGGTAATCAGTTTATAGGCAATATCTCCTCTTCCGCCCGGCGGAAAACGATCTCGCTTCCCCTCGCGCAAGATAGCCTCGTTCCAACGTATCCCGACATGTTTACGCCAAAATCCACAAGATAGCCGCTCTCGGTCTCGGTGATGCTGACGGGAGCGATGGACTCGATCTCTCTAATGGGCTGACACCTCGTTGGACGGAAATCGCCCTTGACGGGCTCTTTTTTATTATGGCG
This sequence comes from uncultured Ruminococcus sp., assembly GCA_964617165.1. Classification (GTDB taxonomy): domain Bacteria; phylum Bacillota; class Clostridia; order Oscillospirales; family CAG-272; genus UBA1740. Next base: position 1,008 of record CAZTWE010000093.1, on the reverse strand, counting down.
TGTTGCCAGTCGGTATCGTCAAATCCAACCTGCATACGCGCATCGTTCTTTTTTCTCATATCGTGGTATTCTCCGCTTCGCAGATGATTGAGTTACCGCAGATAACCGATATGACGTTTTTTCCCTTTCAGACAAGCTTTGTCACATCATAGGAGTTGTACCAGAGTATTTTATTATAGTCGCTCACAGCAGAAATAAAAATATCCTCGGTTATATCGCAACCGTTGATACAACAAAGTTCTCCGCATCCAGGGCGTCGTACAGCGTACACGACTCGTAATCGTCGGTATTTTGCCCCTCTTGATGAAGATCTCTCGCCTGCCACACCAAGCAAAGCGACAAGATATCCCGTTCCAGCTCCGCGGAAATCTCTGCCTTCTCCATATCCGCAGCAAATTTTTGTCCTTGCTCCAAAACGTAGCATTTCATCGCTTCGTCCCCCTTTTTGTAAAGCTTCGATTTGATCGATAATTTATCGATATCACACCAGGCGCTCTTTTTCAAGAGTCTTTTGCGGCATAAAGCACCGTCAGCGATGCGAAAAGCCTGCGGCTTGGATAAAAAACCGATGTAACTTTCACTTTTTAACTTTTCACTATTACTTATTACTTCAAAATTCTCGGGAGCGTTTTGAGTGAAAAGTGAAGAGTGAAGAGGTAATAAGTAAAAATTCTCGGTCGCTTTGCTCCCGAGAATTTTTGGTGGAGACAAGTGGACTCGAACCACTGACCCCTTGCATGTCAAGCAAGTACTCTAACCAACTGAGCTATGCCTCCAACTTGCCTAGCAATTGTATCATAAAACGCGCCTTTTGTCAATACGCTTTTCACAATAAATTTGAAGCAGCCGCAAATCGACAAAAACTTAATATTTTATTTATAATTATGTAACAATTTATTCATATACGTTTGATATAATGTATCAGTGCATAGAAAGCGCACACAATTACATACGGACCATTAGCTCAGTTGGTTAGAGCTACCGGCTCATAACCGGTCGGTCCTAGGT
>CAZTWE010000092.1:0-6645 GCA_964617165.1 uncultured Ruminococcus sp. | reverse complement strand
TTCTACCTCGCCAATTTTGTTTTCGATTACGCCTAAATGCGACAGCCCCTTATTTAACACTTTTTTATAAGACGAATATAAAACTCAACCGTTTTCTTCACTGTATCAACACTTACACACTCGTTATTGCCGTGAATAGTTGCTCGCTCCTCGCCGGAAAGTGCCATCGGAGAAAAGCGATATACTCTGTTACACAATCTGCCCCAGTGGCGAGAGTCACTGCACGCAAACATCAGATACGGAGACACTATAGCATCCGTCCACGTTGCGTTTACCGCTTCGACCAATCTGTTCCATCCCTCGGTACCTATTTCCGAGGTAACGGAAGGATTCATTCCGCTGATCTTTTTTATTTCTATTTCGGGATCGTTCACGACCTTTGTCAGATATTCAAGAGTGCTGTCAACGGTTTCACCCGGTAAAATCCTTAGATTTGCAACCATTTTTGCGCTTGGAGGTATTACATTCATTCCGCGTGACCCCTCCATTTGTGTAAAGGCACACGTAGTGCGCACAAGAGCATTGAGCTCACCGCCCGAGCGCTTACCTATCATGCTCAGTACAGGTCCGAATATCCAAAGATTTGCAAAGATCATACGGTAAAGGAAGCCGGAATGGCGTGCAAGAGTATCAAGCATAGCATCCGTTGCATCACAAATACTGTATTTAAAAGGATGAGCTTCCACACGCACACATGCCGCGCTGAGCTTGCCAACAGGCGTGTGCGGCTTAGGAGAGGAGGAATGACCTCCGTTGCTCTTGCAAGAAAACTCCGCATTCAGCATTCCTTTTTCTCCTATACCGATAACGGCACAAGGCTCCTTGACCCCGGGGAACACGTTTTGGACCACGGCACCGCCCTCATCGATCACAGTACTGGGAACAATTCCCCGCTCTTCAAAAAGATCAACTATCATAGGAGCACCGCGACCGTTTATCTCTTCATCTCCCGCAAAAGCCAAATATACGTCACTCTCGGGTGTAAAACCGTCTTTCAATAACGCTTCAAGCGCTTGCATTGCGCCGTTAAGTGTTCCTTTGGTATCAAGCGTACCTCGCCCCCAGATAACACCGTTTTCAACGATACCGAGAAAGGCGGGCTTTTCCCAATTCTCTTCTTCCGCCGAAACCACGTCAAAATGCGCCATCAAGACCGTTGGAGCACCCTGCCCTTTTCCTTTGCAACGGTAAAGCAGACCGCGATCTCCCACCTCCTCATATTCGCATTTTTCGTATATATTTGGAAAAAGCTTGCGCAGCAATGCCTTGAATTTATCAAATTCCGCTTCATCCTCACGCGACCTGTCAACATCGGAAACTGTTTTGCATTTTATCATCTGTGAAAGATCCGATACAGCCTTTTCAACGTCACAACACACGTCATCGGGCACAGCATTCGGTTTGGTATGCGGCTTGAACGTCAACGTTCTTATGATGATTACGGCTATTGTGGCAAGGATAATTGCCGCAACGCCAATAATTGCGTAAATCATTTTTTCTCCTTAATTGTATAATTATACACACGTGAAAGCGTGATGATATACCAACACTTCCGCAACGGATAAAAAAATCTCGTTCAAAAGAACGAGATTCTTTGGGGTGAGATATGGGACTTGAACCCACGACCTCCAGGGCCACAACCTGGCGCTACTGCCAGCTGAGCTAATCCCACCGTATATGGCGCGACTTGAGGGACTCGAACCCCCGACCTACTGCTTAGAAGGCAGTTGCTCTATCCAGCTGAGCTAAAGTCGCATGCTCGGCAACGCTAGATATTATAACAGAATAAATTTAGTTTGTCAATAGATTTTGAAAACTTTTTTTACCAACTTTTTTTACAAAATGATATCGGCAAAAGTCAAATTTATTTCTTACAAATCAATCGTACGCCCTCAATAGCAACTATAAACACCGCTTCGCCTGTGTCAAAAACATCCGAATCATCAACACATCTTGCTGCCCAAACCTGATTTCCGACCTTAACAAGACCTGAGCCTGCATAATTATCGACCGTTTCAACCACAGTGCAGCGTTCTCCCACGATCGTCTCCAATGTCAGCTCTTTTGTTTTCCTCTTATTTATGATAAAAATGGCAATGCCTGCGACTACCACCGCCGCTATGGCTGCAAATATCCACTCCATTATTATACCTCGATTTTTCTTTCAATTGATTGTATCACATAAAACCGCAAAAGTCAACATAAAATGTTAACAGCATGCGCTTTGAGGCGTTTTTTTCATTATTTTTGTAAAAGTCGGGGATATTTTCACAATTTGCCGCATACGGTTTTGTGCAATTCGACTTTTTTTGTTAATAACTATTGACAAAAGCTATAAATTATTGTATTATAAGACGCGTTGTTGAGTCAACAACATATTCTGAATAAGGAGGATTTTTTATGTTTGAGAGCATCAAGCAGTTTCTTGTAGAAGAGCTTCGCAAAAAGCCCGAAACCATTACGATGGATGCAGAGCTTGTAGGTGATCTTGGCATCAACTCTCTGGATTTTGCAGAGCTTGTAGAGGCTTGCAACGAAAAGTTCAATGTACAGATTGATGATGAGGATCTCCACCGCTTCAATACCGTCAGAGATATTGTTGAATACCTTGAAGAAAACCAGTAAGTTATATATTTAAAGAGGTTGCGCATACGGCAACCTCTTTTGTCACCGTTTTTTATGAAACCAAAAGCGTACCCGACCGTCACAGCTTTACGTAAAACGCTGCATCGGACGGTGCATCGATTCCCTGAAGCTCGGGGAATTTATTTATAAGATATACTGCTTCCATTTTATCGGCTTCGCAAAGCTCGGTTTCAAGCAAAAACAGCTGTATTACCCCATCGCGCTTCATCGTTTTCAGGAGCTTGCTCGCTGAACTGACGTAGCGCTGAGACAATTCCGAATTTTCGAGCTCCAGCTTTATAAGCTCGTAGCCCTCGACTCTTGCACAGGCAACTGCAAAATACAGCTCCGTAGAAAGACTTTTTGCATCCTTATATTTTAATTTATGTACGGAAAGCTCCATAATATTTCCCCTTTTGCTTTAACTGAAATTCAAATATAATAAATATGAAAGACATTAGTGATGATTGATTTTTTATCTAAATTTTTTATAAAAGACTACAAAAACACATCCGACCCAATCGTGAGAAGTAAATACGGAACCTTTTCGGGTATAGTCGGTATATTTGCAAATATTATTCTTGCGGCACTGAAAATGCTCCTCGGCTTCTTCTCGGGCTCTGTTGCTATAATGGCGGACGGTATAAACAATCTCTCGGATGCGGGCTCATCGGGAATTTCTTTTATAAGCTTTAAGATCGCTTCAAAGCCCGCTGACAGAGATCACCCGTTCGGTCATGCAAGAATAGAATACGTTGCTTCTCTCATCGTTTCCTTCCTTATTCTGAAAATCGGGCTTGACCTACTTGCGGATTCAGGCTCGGTGATCCTTGGTATTGAAGAAAGCACGCCCGTAACCGTTGAGACTATCACGTTTATCATTCTTGCAGCGTCTATTGCTTTAAAGCTTTGGCTTGGTCTTTTCAATCTCGGAATAGCCAAAAAAATAGATTCCTCGGTTATAAAAGCCACAGCAATGGATTCGTTCAGCGATTGCATATCCACACTTGCGGTTCTTGTTTGCTCTGTCATCATAAAGCTTACGGGCGCGGTTATAATAGACTCTATAGTAGGTCTGGGTGTTTCAATACTGATTATCGTTGCGGGACTGAAAATATTGCTCGAAACAAAAAATTCAATATTAGGCGAGGCTCCCGTTGAAGAAACTGTAAAAGAAATAGAAAGAATAGTATCGGAGTACCCTGAGGTGATCGGAATACACGATATGATGGTTCACGATTACGGACCGAACAGGAGTATCGCATCGTTCCACGCAGAGGTAAACGGCGAGGATGATATATACATGCTGCACGATACCATTGACAATATCGAAAAACGAATCGAGCACGATATGGGAATACGCTGCACGATACATCTTGACCCGATCGCCGTGAACGATGAACGGGTAAATCGCCTGAAAGCTCTTGCATCCGAAGCGGTAAAGCTGACGGACCCCAAGATAACCATGCATGATTTCCGAGCGGTGATAGGTACAACTCATACCAACGTAATATTCGATATTGTGCTTCCTTACGAAAGCAAGCTCAGCCCAGACGAGGTATGCAAAAAGATACAGGAAAACATTTCGACTCTTGAAAAAAACCTGTACTGCGTCATCACGGTAGATCGCGGATAATTAATTCTGCCCTGAAATATCAACGCGATTTTCGATTTCTCCATTCAAAAATGCAGTTATATTTGAACATATTATATCGAGGCAACGTACTCTTGCCTCATAAGCACCCCACGCACAGTGAGGCGTAAGGCACACGTTGTCAAGCCCCATGATACTGCGGAAGGGGTGCTTTTCGCTGAATGGCTCCTCCGAGTAAACGTCACTTCCGAAAGCCCCTATATTCCCCGAGAGAACGGCTTTCGCGACCGCCGCCTCGTCTACCACCGCGCCGCGAGCTTCGTTAACAAGAATAACGCTCTTCTTCATCATTGCTATGCGCTCTTCATTTATAAGATGGTAGGTTGATGCGTTCAGAGGACAGTGAACGGTAATTATATCCGCCATTTTGCAAAGCGTATCGATATCCGTTATAACGCAACCGTCAACAGGTGTTCTTTTGTTTATAATAACCTCGGCACCCAGTGCTGCCGCAACCCGCGCTACCGCACTGCCTATATTGCCAAATCCAATAATTCCCCACACCTTACCTCGCATCTCGCTGTAAACAGGGGTAAGGCAATTTGCTTTTCCTTCCTCTAAATATCTGCCTGACGTTACGTGGCGCTTATATTCTGTCAGGTGTGTGAAAAGGCTCAGCACGTTTGCAACAGTGCAAAGCGCAACACTATCGGTGGAATATGCAGGTACGTTGCATACCGCTACTCCCATCTTTCGTGCTGCGGCAACGTCTATATTATCAAAGCCTGTAGCAAAAACGCAAACAAGCTTTAATAGCGGTGCACGTTGCAATACTTCTTCCGTTATGCGAAGTTTATTCAAAATACAGATCTCGGCATCCGCGAGCCTATCGCAAAGCTCATGCTGCTCCGTTGCATCGTATATTTCAACTTCTCCGAGCAAGTCAAGCCCTGCAAAAGATATATCCATGCCCATCGACGCTCTGTCCAAAACCTTGATTTTCATATTGGCTCACATTCTTTTTTTATACATTATATCACTCCTTTCTCACTTTTTCAATCCCTTTATTATTTATTTTATGAAAATACAAAAAAGGTATTGACAAGCAGTATTTTTTGTGTTATAATAGTCGTACCTCTGTCGGAGGCTTTTTTTACGTGCAATTTTCTGGGACATGCACGTGCTCCGCCATTGAGGGAGGTATTGAACGGGTTGTACCCGAATTTCTATTAGGAGGTGCCGAAAAACATGAGAGTCAAAATCACATTGGCCTGCTCTGAATGCAAGCAAAGAAATTATGACACAAAGAAAAATAAGAAAAATGATCCGGACAGACTTGAAATGAACAAGTATTGCCGTTTCTGCCGCAAACACACTTTGCACAAAGAAACCAAGTAATCAGAGAGGATTGTTTTGCTATGTCGAATGAATTGAACAAGAATGTACAAGAAGGCGAAGAGACTGCAGTAGTTGCAGAGGAAACCGCTCTTCCTGTTGCGAAGAAAGCTAAAAAGCCCGTAGCAAAGAAAGAGAATTTCTTCAAGCGTTTCTGGAAGAAGTTCGTTAAGCTTTGCAAGGATACTGTTGGCGAGATGAAGAAAGTTACTTGGACTCCCAAGAACGAACTTATCAAAAACACAAAGCTTGTTCTGGTAACAGTTATTGCAATTGCAGCTGTAATTGCAGTTATCGATACCGGCTTTGCATATCTCATCAACTGGATCGCCGGACTTCTTTAAGAGGCTCAAAGCATGAGCAATATTAACGAAAAAAACCTTGGTCCCAGATGGTATGTAGCCCACACTTATACGGGCTATGAAAACAAAGTAATGATCAGCATTGAAAAGATCGTTGAAAACCGCGGTCTCGGTCACTTGATCTATGACATCAAGGTTCCCGTTGAGATCACCGAGGAGGTCAACGACAAGGGTGAAGTTAAGCAGATAGAAACAAAGCTCTTCCCCAGCTACGTATTTGTAAAAATGACAATGACTGATGAAAGCTGGCACGTTGTACGTAATATCACGGGCGTTACCGGCTTCGTAGGCCCCGGATCAGAGCCTACACCTCTTACAGATGAAGAAGTAGCAATGTTCCAGGTTGAGGTTGTCAAGGATGAATTCGTATTCAACGTTGGCGACACCGTTAAGGTTGTTGACGGTATATTCAACGGATACTCAGGTACTCTTCAGTCTATCAGCGAGGACAAGAAGCAGCTTGGCATTCTTGTTTCCACTGAAAAGCGCGACTTCCCCATCATGGTCGATGCAAAGGACGTTCGCTTAGCAGATTAATTCTGCTCGCCATTATTATTGTGGGAGGGAGAAAATTCTTTTATTTAATTCTCCCGATTTCAGCACCACGTATGGAGGTTAATTATTATGGCAAAGAAAATAATGGGTTACATCAAATTACAGCTTCCTGCC
>CAZTWE010000091.1:0-6730 GCA_964617165.1 uncultured Ruminococcus sp. | reverse complement strand
TCATATACAGTTCTCGCTCGTCAGCCGAAAATTTTCGCTCTAAATCCGCACGCCCTATGAGTCTGCCTCATTAAGAATTTGCTAACCGCATGTTTTTTACTTCGTTTTTTCTCATTTTTCTCTTAGTCTTTAAAATTAAATAGTAAAGTTGTACAAATTTTCACGTGGTGATTTGTGCAGCTTTTTTATTTTTTGCTTCGAAAACATAAAAATTAACAGAATGTTAACATTTTCGGGGGGGGGGGAGTTATAATGAGACTTATCTATAAATATTTAGGAGGACACTATGTCAACATCAAGGAAAATCTTTCTGTTTATTCTTCTGTTGTCGCTTACCGTAAGCCTGTTCGTTATTGCTGTTTCGGCAGAGAGCACTAACGAAGCTGTGGTAATTGATAATAACGGAAATGAAACGGAGTACGAAACCTTTTCAGCGGCGTTAAGCGCGGCTGCATCAAAGGGCTACACGATCAAGCTCCTCAAGGACGTTACCTATAACGGAACCTGTAATTTGCAGTTTGCAACGCTTAATCTTAACGGCTTCACCTATACAAGAACTGCAGGCTCCGGCAATCAAACAAACGCTACCTTTGCCTCCGGTACAAGCGGAGCTAATTACACCATTACAGGTGAGGGCGTTATCAATACCGATTGCCGCATATTCGAGCTTTATAGCGGAGCGGCTAGCGGTGGTCTCGTCAATAGCTTGACCGTTAAGGGCACGGGTAAGGGAATTGTTGTAAACTCCTCCGCAGGTGCCAAGGTACTCGGAATCTCCAATGGTTACGCTACCTTTGAGAACGTTACCTTTAATCTTAACGGTGCTCCCACCGAGGGACTTACCGATAGCGTAAAGTCATATTTCCATATAACAGCACACACACTCGGTGATGAGATAACCTCGTTTAAAAACTGCACTATTAACGCTAATAATGCGAGTGCATACAGCGTGTTTGCCATTAACCCGACACAGGGAATTTCCTTTAAAATGGAGGACTGCACAGTAAACTCGGTTGCACCGCGTATTTTTTACATTGGTAAAACGGCTGCCGATACCTCCGAGTATACCATGCTTGATGCGGATAACTGCGTTTTTAACTGCATTCCCGAATACACTACGGGCTTATCTGATGAAAGCTCGCTGTTATATAATGCCCAAGTAACTACCGCATTGCAGAGAATATTTAATTTCAACAACTGCTACATAAGAGCTTACCGTATATTCAACCTCGGCGGATCAAGCGGTGCAGCTGCTGACGGTGCTAAGGTAACCATCAACCTTAACGACTGTGACGTTCATACCTCGGCAGATAATAACTCCCCTGGGGTTATACGGGGACAGCAGGTTTATATTAACGCAACAAATTGCCGTTTTGATACCTCAGCGAATTTTTCAAGCTATGCTACAGAGGGCAGTATAAACCTTATTAACTGCCGCTTTACAAAGAGCTTTTCCACCAATAATTCCGCAATAGTCGGTAATAGCGACGGAACAAAGAGCTGGTACTACACTCTTGAGGATAAGGAATATCCCTGGGTATATATTGAAACGGATGATGCAAATGCCGTTGCCGATGCTACCGGCTTCTATAATATGAACGGACTTTATTGGGATTCCTTCACCGAGTTCAAGGTTACCGAAACCGTGGACGAGACCGTGGGTACAAAAAGCTATTCGTTTGAAACGTACACCATTAGCGGCCATAGCAGCCAGTGCTTTGGAATAAGTGAATTCTATCCGAGAGTCGGATCGATTGCTTACGGAAGTGACAATAATGAGAACGCCTACTTCAAGTACACTGTAACCGACCCGCTCGCAGGCACAAGCGTTGCTTCAACTACAGGCAAGGTTAATTATAATTCGATCAATTCAACCTATCTCGGCGGTGGAGCCACAGTAAACCCTTACTTTAACTTCTATGACGTAACCAGCAATACTTGGAATTTCACAAATTACGGTCTCTTTGTATTTAACATCGATATAAAGAGCGAGGGCGGAGTAGGTATACCCTCTACTACCCTTACAATCCAGTCAAGAATTGATTCTACTTCCAACGGTGGCAGCGATACTCAGCGCACAGCAAGCACGTTCACTATTGATTCGACCACCACTCTTGCTGACGGAACAAGCGTCAGTGACGGTGAATGGCATCACGTACAGCTCGTGCTTGATAACGAAAAGGATATGCTGTATCTTTACATCGACGGAAATTTGATAGGCAGCGGTAGAGCACATTGGGCAAATGCTACCTACGTAAGAGGTCTGCACATCGGAATTGCTCCCGGTGTTGATCAAACTATCGGCAACAATATATGCTTTGATAACTTCTCGTATACTCACTTCAAGAAAGCGGGTGACGGTGTAGTCGGCTTTGAAACCGATAGCTCGGGAAATGCTATTCTTCCCTCAATCGTTGATTACAGAACAGCAGCATCGCTCAGAGACTATCCCTATCCCGATGCAGAAGATACCGTAAAGCTTCTCGGTCACTATTATCCCAACCTTGACCTTGCTTTGAATTCCGTTAACTACGGAATAACCGACAGCGCGGCACAGCTTTTTGCACTTGCTGACACCACGCTCGGCAACGCAGCAAGCGTAAACGCAGAAGCCGGCCTTGACCTTGGCGGCTATAATCTCAACGTAAACACCGCAGACGCGATCTCTGCCGCAGCAGCACTTAAAATAATGAACGGTACGCTCACAGCAGACACCCTCGCACTCGATGCATCCGGCGCGAATATCACCCTTGAAGCTCTTACGGTTAACGCAGATAATATCAGCGTAAGTGCCGAGGGCGGCAAGGTATATCTGTCCTCAGGTACTTATAACGGAGCATTTACCGCTGCTGACGGCTCGCTCGTTATCAGTACAGGCACCGTATTCTCCGATGACGTAAACGAATACGTAACAGAAGCGAAGAATGCGGCTGTTCTTCAGGAGAACGGTACGTACAAGGTAGAGCAGGTGCTCTACGGTGCAAGCGTAACGCTCAGCACAAACCTTAATATGAACTTTGCAATGTATAACGTATTCCCTGTGAAGAGCGGTTACGTTGCAAGAATAACGAAATCCTATGCAGACGGCAGAGAGAATACCGTAGTTGAAATTGCAGCAGACTCATGGAAGCTCGATTCTTACGGATATCTTGATGCGAGCTTCACCGATATTTCCGCAAAGGAAATGTCCGATAGCATAAACATCGAAATTCTCGATGCGAACGGAGTTGTAATAGCTTACCATAACGGTGCTACCGTAAAGACAAATCTTGAAAGCATCTACAACGAAGAGACCGATGAGAAGCTCAGAACTCTTGCAATCGATATGCTTAATTACGGTGCAGCAGCACAGGTATACTTCAGCTACAACACCGAAAACCTTGCAAACTCCGGAATTGATGAGGCTTCCTCTACAACCGTTACCGAGAGCGATATTCCCACGTCTCCCGAAGCTACGGATGAAAAGGAATATATAGGAACAAGCCTTGTTCTTTCGGACGGTATAGTTCTTAAAATGTACTTCAGCGTAATAGCTGCCGAGACAGTAACCGTAAGCGACGGTGAGAATACCTACACCTACAGCGTTACCGATTATGATAACTATTGCTCGGTTTCCATAGCACTCAACGCTGTTATGCTTGATAAGGCTATCACTGTAACGCTTGCTGATGCTGAGGGCAACGTTATCGCATCCGCAACCGATACTATCCGCAATTACCTTGCGAGAGTAGGCGCAGCAGAAGAGGGAACCGTTTATAACGCGGTACTCAAGTATGCGCTTTCCGCAAAGGCTTACTTTGAAGCATAAGAAAGGAGCAGACAAATGAAGAATGAATACGTAGCACCCGAGGCAGAAATTCTGTATCTGTCTGTGACCGATATTATCAGAACGTCAGGCGATTTTGATATAATGCCTGAGGACGACGAGCTTCAGATAGGCTAATAAATAACAAACAAAACGAGGGGGCCGGCAATTCAGGCATAACCGAACGGCTATCTCTGAATTCCCCTCGTTTTATCCAATCCAAAGGATTGGTATATATCAATAACGGCAAGCCGTTGATCATACGCGACAAAAAGGACTGAGTCATTAGCTAATCTAAAGCTTTTGACTCAGCCCTTTCCATTTTTAAAACGATATATTTATCCAATGTATAGATTATATAATGTAAACGTCTATTTGTCAACAGGCGATTTTGGTTATAATAACCGATAGTCAAGAAAAAATCTTAATTATTTGCACCAATTTAGGTGTTTTTCAGGTTGTCTTTCGGCAGCCTATTATTTTTCTTCAAAATGGAATACCTTAGTTGTAAAATCTGCTTTCGCGAAATGCACAGGTATACCTACGCTGCAAAGCACCGAGCCGTGTACTATAAGCTTCATTTCGGGAACGTAGTATTCCTTAGTTCTGTCAAGCCCCTGCATAATAACGCGATGTACCTCGCGGTTGCAGTGATGAAGCGAGCGGTAACAGGTGAGATAAGCCGAGGATTTATCCTTTGAAACGATAGCGAAAGCGAAATAGTTTGACGTGTAAGGATTATCAATGCGGTAGAGATCCCCCTCAAGCACAAGCCTTTCCATGCGGCGGTATTCTTCTATCTGCGCCTTGACTGCGGCTCTGTCCTCGTCTGTAAAAACGGTGGTATCAAGCTCATACCCCGTAGCACCGAGGTGCGCGATATCGCCGCGTGTCGCAAAGGGTGACGTTCTGCCCGTCTGATGATTGGGCACAGCGGAAACGTGGCAGCTCATAGCCGAAAGCGGATATGCGATAGAAGTGCCGTACTGAATGAGCGTGCGATCCTCTGCATCCGAGTTGTCCGAGGTCCATATCTGCGGGAAATAGTGGAGAATAGCCGGGTCAAATCTTGCGCCTCCGCCGGCACAGCCCTCAAACATGATATCGGGATTGCCGTTTACTATACGCTCGCAAAGGTCATAAAGTCCAAGCGCATATCTGTGGGAGAACTCGGACTGATGCCCCGCATCAAGCGCATGCGAGAAGAACTCGGTCACGTTTCTGTTGAAATCCCACTTAACGTAGTCTATCTTGTGGCGCGAAAGGATAGTGTTTACCGAATTAACGATATAGTCACGAACCTCGGGATTGGTGAGGTCCATAACGTACTGATGCCTGGAGTAGCATCTCGCTCTGTCGGGCGCGCCTATCGCGTACTCGGGATGCGCACGGAATATGTCGGAGTCCTCGTTTATCATTTCAGGCTCAAACCAAAGTCCGAATTTCATTCCGCAGGAATGTACGTGCTCTATAACCGCATCAAGACCGCCAACAAGCTTATTTTCGTTAACAAACCAGTCTCCGAGTCCTGAGCTGTCATCGTCTCTCTTGCCAAACCAACCGTCATCGAGAACGAGCGTGTCAATTCCCGTACCCTTGACTGCATCTGCGATGGCACAGAGCTTTTCTTTGTTGAAATTGAAATACGTGCCCTCCCAGTTGTTGATGAGCACAGGGCGCGATGCCTTAGCGTAACGCTTGTTTATAAGATGCTCGCGGTATGCATCGTGCAGCTCGCGGCTCATTCCGCCTATACCCGATGAGGAGTACGCTATAACTACCTCGGGAGTCTCAAAGCATTCACCGGGGGAAAGCTCCCATTCGAAATCAAAGTCGTTGATGCCGCCTGTGATAAGCAGCTCACCGCCGAGAGTCCTCTCGGCTTTTAATATATAAGAGGAAGAATAAACGAGATTAAAGCCATATACACTGCCTGCCGTCTCGGTAGCGGTATGCTCCATAATGGCGAAGAATGGGTTAAGAGCTGCCGAGGAGCTTGCACGCTTGGAGTCAACCGAGGCAACACCGTGGTGAAGCGCAACGCGCTCAGGCTGTCTCTCGCATGCCCAACCGCCGAAGAGCGAGAGCATGTCGTAGTCTCCCGAGGGCAGAGACGTTGCAAAGGAATAAGCTCTGTCGAGCGTGATGCTCTCATTGGAGTTGTTTACGTAAACCGCACGCCTTGCAATAACGTCGCAATCGTCATAAACGGTGTAGTAAAGCTCCGCACCGAAGTCCTTAACGGCATCATAGAGATGCACAAGGAGCGTTTTGCCGCCGCGAAGCGAGGGCATACCCGTGATCGCAGGCTTTTCGTCAAGTATCTCATGCCCTACGTAATGGAGCTGAGTCAGGCGATCGCCGGATGCAAACTTGGGATGTACAGCCGCCTCGCGATAGTCACCTGTGCCGAAAAAGCTTAGCTCGGGATTCATCTGCTGATAAGTGTTTATGCCGGGCTGCCTGTCAAGCCCGGGGAGGGTTGCCATGCAGCTGCGCGTCGATGAAGAACGGGTGAAGAGTATAAAATCACGGTGTATCTTGTCTCCGTGATAAAGATGCTCCGCATATCCGAAATTGTTTATAAAGAAAGCGTAAGTCGTGCTTTTTCCCTCAAGGAAAAAGGTTTTTGCTTCTTTGTCAAAATAAATTGCCATAAGCGTGTCCTCCTGTGGATGGCGTAATAATTTAAACCAATATAATTTTATCTTATTTAAGAACACAAATCCATGGTTATTTGTCACCTTGATATGTCAGATTGTCACCTTGGGCTTCCGATTTTCGGCATAACCGCGGAAAAAATAAAGATAGGGGCACTTTAATCGGTACCTCTACCTTGCTTTTTATCTAATTAAAAGAAATCAAGGGGCTGCGTCGACAACGTTTAATTTTGAAGTGAAGTACGCGTCAAGCTCCTCTTTCGTT
>CAZTWE010000090.1:0-6761 GCA_964617165.1 uncultured Ruminococcus sp. | reverse complement strand
TCATCCTCGACGACAACTACGATAACTTCTATTTCGTAACAAACGACGAGAGGGGTGAGATGTTGATTCGGCTACTATGCAACCCTGAACTTTGTGCCACCCTTGACGAAATATTGACTGACGATCTTTGTCCGTCATATGGTGGCTCCCTTGTCGAGAACGATGCTATGACCGAGGATGGTAAGCCCGTGCTGCTCGCATACAAATGTGACCTTAATCGAATCAAAAAATTCAATGACTCTCTTGCTATACGAGAAAAGCACGGAATCATCATTTGCTTCGATTATCAAGCTGAGGTTTTACGGCAATATTGCAGTGAGTACGTAGAGTTTCAGACACTCGACTATAGGAAAACAGAAAGGAGGTTTTTCAGTTAGACAAGAAAAAAATACTCAAGATCACAGCCGCACTCGTGCCCCTCCTGTTTGCCATTTTTTACGGTGGGGGGTACGCAGCACAGTTTATACGTAACTACAACGAATGGCAAAACGCAGGTGGTACAATGGGGGACGGTAGCTCTCCCGCCACACCGAGCTTTGCAACCGGTGAATGCTTCAAAGCTATGTTTACGTTTCCATACGGACTCATAGGTGGCGCACTCTGCATCGGTGTCCTCGGTCTGCTTATCTTCATGGTTATGAAAATGGGATATGGCGACAAGGGAGAGTACGATCGTTCCAGAAATCTTATTTACTCCACCAAGGGTACATACGGCACAGCGGGCTTTATGCCCAAGAAGGAAGTAACAGAGGTGCTTGACCTGGTGGGTGACGTTAAGAAACACGGCGGTACGATTCTCGGTAAGCTAGACGGGAAAGCGGTCTGCGTTCCAAGAGAAACGAGGCTCAACGCTAACATGGCGATATACGGAGCCAGCGGTTCAATGAAAACGAGAGCGTTTTGCGTAAATAGGATCTTACAGAGTGCGGCTCGCGGTGAGTCCCTAGTTATTACGGATCCCAAATCCGAGCTTTATGAAAAGACAAGCGACTATCTGAGGTCTCAAGGATATGAAGTCAAGGTGTTCAACCTTGTCACTCCCGAAGCGTCCGACTCGTGGAACTGTCTTTGCGAAATCGAAGGTGAAGAGCTGATGGCACAGCTTTTCTGCGACGTTATTATCAAAAACACAGGATCGGAGCGTGGGGATCACTTTTGGGACAGTGCAGAAATGAATCTGCTCAAGGCACTTGTGTTGTATGTGGAGCAAGGGTATCCACCCGAAAGAAAAAACATCGGTGAGGTATATAAACTCTTGACATTAAGCTCCGAGAACAAACTTAACGAGCTCTTTGCCATACTACCGGTTACCCATCCTGCCAAAGCACCCTATGCTATATTCAAGCAAGCATCTGAGACGGTGCGAAGCGGTGTTATCATTGGACTTGGCTCAAGGCTTCAGGTATTCCAAAACAAGCAAATACGTAACATCACCGCTTATGATGAAATTGACTTAGAGCTACCCGGCAAAAAGCCATGTGCCTATTACTGCATTACGAGCGATCAGGATAGCACCTTTGATTTTCTTTCCTCGCTATTCCTGTCCTTTGTATTCATAAAGCTCGTGCGGTATGCGGATAAGCATTGTCCTGATGGTAAGCTCCCCGTACCCGTTCACGTGCTTGGAGAGGAATTGACCGCCTGCGGTGTAATCCCAGACCTTAGCCGCAAAATATCGGTCATTCGCTCCCGAAACATATCAATGTCCTGCGTGTTCCAGAATCTTGCAGGACTTCAAAACCGCTATCCGTATAACCAATGGCAAGAGATCCTTGGGAACTCGGATATACAACTTTTCCTTGGTTGCGTTGATGAGCTGACAGCAAAATATATCAGTGACCGTTCGGGAGAGGTATCCATCAACGTAACGAGCAAGGCAAAGCAACTCGGAACTTGGAGAGTTAGCGACTATACCCCGGAATACAGAGAGACAAGTGGCGTTGGCAAACGAAAATTGCTTACGATGGATGAGGTGTTAAGGCTTCCCATTAACAAGGCTCTCGTTATTATCCGAGGACGTAAGGTTTTACAGGTGGATAAGTTCGATTATACGAGCCACCCCGAAGCCGAGAAGCTGATACCGTGTAAGGCATCCGAGCATATTCCCGAATGGAGCAAAGCGCCTCGGGAAGAGGAAATAAGCATTCCTATAAAGCCTACTAAAAAGAAATCGTCTGCAAAGGCAGGCGTAGTAAAAACCAGTAAGGATTCTATAATGTCAGATTAAAAAAAGGAGGATTATTACATGACAAAAAAGAAAACCGAAGATTTTGAGGTCGATATGATTGCGACCGAAGCTAACGACGAAGAAAAGAAGGAGGTAACAGATGCATCAGAAGAACTTCGCGAAGAAACACCAATCGAGGAAGCCCCCGCAACCGAACCGGAAGCAGTGGAGCCGCCCCCAAAGAAAATGCGCACTTCTAAAAAGAAAGCAGCGGAACCGACAGACGAGGTGGCCGAAGAATCCGATGTTCCGATAGTTAATGAAATTTCGCCTAAGTCAAAGAAAGCAAAACCGCCTAAAGAGGATTCCATCCTTACTATCGAAGCGGGCGGAGTGGTTTTGACCGATGAAGAGCTCGCCGAGATTGCTTGGCATGAAATTCAAAATGCTTACCGAACCCGTAAAATACTTACAGGAATGCTCGGCGGAATTGAAATTCTTGACGGAGGCAATACCGTCGCCGTCGTTGAATACAAGGGATATCGCGTTATCATTCCCGTCAAGGAAATGGCAGTTTTGAAATATACCAAAATGGAGCCAGATGAACATCGTGATTTTATCCTGCGTCAACAAAAGTTAATCAGCAAAATGCTCGGTGCAGAGATCGATTTTATCGTAAAAGGCATCGACTCCAAAACAAGGAGCATTGTGGCGAGCAGAAAAGAGGCTATGCTTAAAAAACGTAAGACCTTCTATATGGAAACCGACGCAAACGGAAACTATAAGATCTATGACGGGCGTATCGTCCAAGCGAGAGTCATTGCGGTTGCCGAAAAAGGTATCCGTGTTGAAGCGTTCGGCGTTGAATGCTCCATAATGTCCAGAGAGTTGTCGTGGGATTGGATCGGAGATGCTCACGACCGATACTCAATCGGTGATGAGATTCTTGTGCGAATCCAGTCTGTCAATCGCGAGGATACGGAAAATATCACAATCAAGGCCGATGTAAAAAGCGTTACTGAAAAGAATAACCGCCCCAACCTCAGCCTTTGCCGTGTTCAAGGTAAATATGCGGGAAAGATAATTGATGTCCATAAGGGTGTGGTTTACGTGCGCCTTACAAACGGAATCAATGCTATCGCGCACTCCTGCCTTGACCGCAGAATGCCTGCAAAGAAGGACGATGTAAGTTTTGCAGTTACTGCTATTGAGGAAGAACGCGGCGTAGCAATCGGTATCATTACCAGAATTATTAAGCAAAATCTCTAAAACGCAATCGGAGCATTGTCATTTGGCAGTGCTCCGATTTTTTCATTTTAAGACAAAGGAGGATTAAATATGTCTGTATTATGTTTCTTTATCGGGCTTTGGCTCGGTGGAACAATTGGTGTTTTTACCATGTGTTTGTTTCAAATTTCCAAAGGACAAAGCGAGGATGATTGTAAATGATTTGTGAACTTTTGCAAAAAACGTTGAAAAATGGGGGTGGAACTGAGTTAGAAAATACTCTAATGATAGTGAGGGGACAAAACGCTCCTCAAGTAACAAACGAGATTCGAGAACTGTATCGGTTCTTGAAGTTATGTGCCGGAAACTACCGTAACGCGCTTTACATAGAATGCAGTTGTGACTTTCTGATGATAGCCGACCAAGATGCAAAGCCCATATTGTTCCCAGTGAGAAACTTTTATGAGTTGACGGGTGAGTATCCGCAAAAAGATGAGATGTGCGGAGTGATGAGCAGACAAGCTTTCGAGAATATGTATCGAGGTTGGCTGCTTTGGAATAACGACGGCACGGGGTGTCCTGTTTGTTCGATGTATTACAAAATGAAAGCCGAGGTGTTATAAAAGCAAATGAAAAAGAAACAAAAAATCTATTGTCCCTATTGTGGAGCAGAAGCCAAGCTTCGTCCGGCAAGCGTTGTTTACAAGGAAAAAACAATAGACGAAACCGCGTATCTGTTTGTATGCGACCGTTATCCCAAGTGCGATTCTTATGTAAACGCGCATAGAGACAGTAAGCTGCCAATGGGTACTCTTGCCAACAGCGAGCTCCGCAACAGACGTATTCTCGCTCATCACTCTCTTGCTAAGATGTGGGAAAACGGAATTATGTCAAAGGACCAAGCCTACAAATGGTTGCAAGTAAAATTCGGGCTTAACAAAGATCAGGCACATATCGGAATGTTCAGTGAGCATATGTGCGACCGAGTAATCGCAACCTGCAACGAGGTTTATGAAAAACTTCATATCGTTGCTTGAGGGACAGCCTATGAAAAGAAAGCAAATCCAATTGACCGAGGAACAACGTAATATCGTTGAACGGCATTTGTGTATTGTCAATACAGTCATTCGCGATCGAATCACCGTCAACGAATCTATGTTCGGTTTCTCATATGATGACCTTTTTCAAGAAGGGTGTATTTGGCTGAGCAAGGCGGTACTCACCTTTGATAGTAAAAAAGAGGTCAAGTTTGAAACGTATGCTTACAAAGTCGTATCAAACGGATTGCGTACATACTGCCGCTTAACAGTCGGTAAACAAAAACACATTATTACGGTTCCCTCATATACAGAGGAAGACGGTGAATTTGCAATGGATCAAATTGCTGACGATGATAATTATGAGCAATTTATTTCCGAAATGGACACCTTTATGCTTCTCAAAAAAATGAAGCGTCAATATACCGGGACAGTCAAGCTTGGAATTGAAGCAATCGAATGGAAGGTGAAGGGTTTTTCGGGACGTGAGATTGCGGATATGTACGGTGTCAAGCCTAATTTGGTTGGTGCGTGGATTTCACGAGCATCCTCTAAACTCCGTGAAAATGAGGAGTTTATGAGTTTTTTCGGCAGAACTGTTGAAAAAAGCCTATCTAAGTAGTAAAAGATAATTGAACACATAAAACATAAAGGAGAAAAAATATGACTTACAAACTTTATACCGCAGTAGGAATTTTAAAACAAAGACGTGGCTCCAAGGGTATGACCTATCCTTATGTGGAGCTTGGCAAAAATGAGTATAACCTTGATATGCAGGAAATGGTATTATGGTCAGTACTCAATTGGAGGATCTTGTCCGCCGACGAGATTAAGAAACTATATGAAAAAAAGATAAATGAACTCGGACTCGGTTACCACAAGACGATGGAAGCGTGTCAGTATCACCTGATGCAGCGCGGTCTTATTGCCGAGGGTGTAGGTACAATTCCGGCAGATGCACTTTATGATCTACTTTCAAATCTTTACGTTGTTCCGATTACCGAAAATATCTTTATTAGAATGTTCGCTTTTGTACGAATGACCTTTCGAGGAATCCCCTTTTCCACTACCAAACGAATTTTATTCCGTGATAAAAAAAGCAAAGGTGAAAAGACGGTTTTGCGACTTGCAAATCAGGCAATCTTCTCCACCGCAGAGATTATCAAGTGCGTGGAGGTAGATAAAACTCACTTCTCAAACGACGAGGAAATCCTGGATACCATCTATCATGACGATTATACCACCAGTGAAAATATCGCATACAACGTGAAGTCCTCTCCTGCTTGCCGCTCGGTGCTTACCGACATTGCCAATCTGTATCTGCGTCAGCAGATCGTATTCGGAGGTGTGTGAGTATGAGAGAGAACTGGACAAGCTTCCCTTCGCCACTCAAACGGAAAATGCTCCTGACCGCTTTGGTTGGTATTGGCTGCCTCCTTGTGGGTGTAGCCTTTACCATCTTCGCCAAGGATACGATGATGTTATTTTTGAGCATAGCCGTCTGCACCTTTAGCTTATATAAGGCGTTCACTGTGTTCCGGGTAGCATCGAAAAAGGATTACGAGATCGTGGAAGGCACCTGCTCGGCAATCGTACCTAAGCTCTTACCCAAATTCCGTAAAATCAAGATCACGGACGATGAAGGCAACGAAACAACTCTGCTCCTTAATAAGCAGTCCAAGGTGTCGATCGGTGAGAGATACCGGTTCTATTTTAAGAAAACGACGAGTGTGACGCTCGGCAATGAGTATTTCGATTCTGCGTTATCTTCGGATTGCTTTCTCGGATATGAGCCGATTACAGACAACCATTGATTTTAATAAAGAAGAGCGGCAGAAAAATCTATCGCTCTTCTTTTGTTAAAAGCATTACAAAAACACTATATGTAGTCAAAACCCTATTGACAAAATCGATATATTGTGGTATAATAACAGTGTAATTGATTTCTGTGCACCCGTCCGCGAGGACATTCATGGTTAAAACCGTGTCGCACATCTGGTTAGGATTGTATTCAAAGTGCTGACTATTCAGCCTTCTCATTTTATCTATGGGATAGGTCTGTCTTGCCGGCACTTTTTTATATAGATAAAAAAGCCGCAGGCAGAAAGGAGAGGAATGGCACAGACTTGTGCAAACAGTTGAGTCAGTTTGTACGACGAACTCAATTTGTTAGCAAAAGGCGATCTTGAACGTTGTCTTGTGTTTAACAAGGCAGCGAGAAGAGGTTGCAGACTATCGGAGCGTTCGGGATAATAAAAATCCCGAAGCAAGAACGATCCGACATAGTGGAGCCAATAAAAGGTGACCGCAAATGACGGAGAGAAAGAACC
>CAZTWE010000089.1:0-6975 GCA_964617165.1 uncultured Ruminococcus sp. | reverse complement strand
GGTCAAGCGCTTCCTTGGCTTTTGCAACTCTTTCGTCCTTGCTTATGCCGGCTATTGTAAGAGCAAGCTCTACGTTGCCGAGCACCGTCTGATGCGGTATGAGGTTGTAGCTCTGGAAGATAAAGCCCACGCGGTGGTTGCGGTAAACGTCCCAATCACGGTCTCGGTAGTCCTTCGTGCTCTTTCCGTTTATCAGAAGATCGCCGTCTGTGTAATGATCAAGTCCTCCTATGATGTTGAGCAGAGTTGTTTTTCCGCAGCCCGACGGGCCGAGCACCGATACGAACTCGTTTTTTCTGAAGGCTATTGAGACGCCCTTGAGCGCATGCACCGTCTCGGACGCTGTGGCGTAATCCTTCTTGATTTTTCTCAGATTTAACATTTTTTCTCCGTTCTGCACTAAACTATATAACAAATTGTATTTTACCATTCAAATATGGACATTCTCTACCGAAAATGCAAAAACTTTGTAAACATTAAAAAATAAAAAAGTGCTTTGCAATATTGCTCGGCACCCACTTTGTATTATACCACGGCAGAGCACCTGATGTCAACGGAAAACGCGCAAAAAAATCCGCAAATTTCAAAATTAACCATTTGTACATAATTACAAAAATATTCACGAAAAATTCAAGAAAACTATTTATTTTTGCCAAAATATGTGCTATAATTATATTGCGGAGGCAAAGCATCCGCGGAACAAAGAAAGGAGGCTTCCCACGTGGGAGGCAGCGTGAGTGTTATGAAGATCACAGTTTACGGAAAGCAGATGAAAGTTCGCGAGAGCCTTGAAGAGCTAATTGAGAAAAAACTGCAAAAATTTGATAAGTTTTTCGGTAACGATACCGAGGCTTTTGTGACCTGCAAGGTCAGAAAGGGCGTAAAGATCATAGAAATTACGATAGCGTACGGAGCAACGGTGTTCCGCGCGGAGGAGGAGAGCGATACGTTCCTCACAGCACTTGATAGGTCGGTCGAGGGGCTTGAACGCCAGATACGCAAGAATAAAACAAGGCTTGAGAAGAAAGTAAAGAGCGGAGCTTTTGTGATAGAGGAGGGAGATGATGATGAGTTTGAAGAGGAGACCGAGTTCCCGATAAGAATAAAAACCTTCCCCTTTAAGCCCATGACCCCCGAGGAGGCAATACTGCAAATGAATTTGCTTGGACACAGCTTCTTTGCTTTTACAGATGCCGATACAGGGGACGTCTGCGTAGTGTATAAGCGTAAGGATAGCGGTTACGGAATGATAGTTCCGGAGAAATAAGCCTGTTCGGTGTATCGGGAGGAGGAATGCGAATATATCTATTGCGTGTAGGCGTTTATACATTATGCACAAAACAAAAACCTGAATATTGTAAAAATGGTAGAAGTTAATTCAGCCGTCTTGATTTCCCAAAATCTTTATGCTAATATAATAGAAGTAAAGTGGAGTGAGATCGGTGCTTCAATGTTTTGGCGGCACCCAACCGTTTATGCGCAGTTTACGGGAACTGCCGCGGACCACGAAGCTACCGCCTGCCCCCGAGTGCCGTAAAGGGCGGGTGAGAAAAAATACAATTCGGCAAATAGAAAAAGGAGAAATATGAAAAAGAGAATTATTTGTTTACTGCTTGTTCTTATAATGTGCTTCAGCACGTTTGCGCTCACAGCTTGTAGCAAAGATGAAACTCCCGACAGCGGCAACACCGACGATACCAATAATGGTAACGATGATACCAATAACCCGAGCGAGGATGACGGTGAAGACGATACCACAAATCCCAGCGGTCCTCCTACTTTTGGTGACGGTGAGCATGATGACACCGCATGGTGGGAAGAGATCACTTATGATGACACAGAGCTTCTTTTCCAGATGACACTTTGTGACAACAACCAGGAGCTTCCTTCCGGCTGTGAGAGATATCTTGCAGGTGCATCTGCAAACAACGAGGATATCGATAAGCTTGTTGACGAGAGAAACGATCTGGCTGAGAGCCTTACTTTCGTTACCGTCAAGTATTCCTACGTAGACAACGTTTCAACGACCTACGGCTTCACTCAGAATATCGAAAGAATTTACAACGAGGTTTCAAATAAGAACCAGACCACTCCCGACATGTACTGCAACTTCATGACAGATATGCTTTGCACGTCTCTTCTCGGTTCCTTTGCAAATGTTCGTTCAAGAGTTCGTGGCTCCGAGCAGGATCAGTACGGTGTTAACTACTTTGACCTTGATGACCCCGGATACATGTCCGACCTTATGTCCTCTCTTACTCTTTCTACAGACAAGATCTACGTTATAGCATCCGACTACTTCCTTGATCTTATCCGTGCATTCTTCGTTGTTCCCGTAAACGTTATCCGTTATAACGAGATTGCTGCAAAGGATCAGAACCTTGAGGATTACACGATGGATGGCGTTAAGGACATTAACGACTTCTTCGAGGAAGTTAAGCAGGGTAAGTGGACCTATGCAAGAGTTGCTGAGTATGCAGCAGCTGCATACAAGCCCGGTGACGGTAATACGGGTGATGAGGCGATCAACGACCAGCTTGGTTTCGTTCTCGCTCACAACGGTCTTCCCGCAGCAGGTATGGTATACACCTCTTCCGTTGTTGTTATACATAAGGAATGGCAGAAGGATGAAGGTAAGTTCAATTATTGGTTCCCCGATGAGAACCCCGATCTTGTAGACCTTGCAAATGCGCTTTCCGCTCTCTTCAAGAAAACAGGTGTCAAGTGCGTAACAGCGGCTGACGCTTCTACCGTTGGTGAGACAACTCCCCTTCTCGGTGTTCGTAAGCAGTTCACAACCAACAAGATACTCTTCGGTGGAGTTATCCTTGTAGGTTCTCTTGAGTACCCCGAGTATCAGAAGATGAAAGAGGGTAACAGCGGTGGGTTCGGCGTTGTTCCCGTTCCGGTATACGTATACGATGAGGAAAAGGCTCCCGATGAGCAGTACCTCACTCAGATCCACGTTGTTGGTCGTGCAGGCGGTATCGCTGTAAGTACGAGAAAGTTCGCTCAGTGTACAGCATTCCTTCACTATCAGTCCGCTCACTCTACTGAAATTCTGAACCAGTACTACGACTACAACCTTACTTACGATACAGCAGGCGGTCTCGACGGTAACATCGAGATGCTTGAGTACATCCGCGATAACGTACGTACCTCCTTCGATAAGCTCTTTGAGGACGCTATCGGCTTCTTCTACAAGACCGTTAACGAGAACTCCGATCAGAACAGATGGCACACACTTATCTGCAATAGCTACTATGAGATGGACAACATGGGTGACGTGTATGAGTCCCTTATAGGCAACAAGAAGCAGAGCTTGGTAGACCTTATCAATAAGTATAACGAGCTTCCCGACTAATAGCATACTAAGAACTAAGAAATACTTTGGAAAGCAGTCCTTCGGGGCTGCTTTCTTTTTTTATCAATATTGACATAGACGAAAAAATCCTATATAATATATTATAATGAAGACAAGCGGCAAAGCCGCTGGGAATTTTACGTGCTTTATTCACGGGGATAGCCTTGTGAATTGCAGATAGGAGCTTTTGTGAGGATAATTCTTGCATCTAAATCTCCGAGGAGGCGCGAGCTTCTCGGAGAGCTTTATGAAAACTTTGATATAATGACCGAAGAAACGGATGAGACCCTGCCGTTCGGCATACATCCGAGGGAGGGGGTTGCCATTCTTGCGGAAAGAAAGGGCAGAGCAGTTCTGGACAAGCTTACTCTTCTCGGTGAGATGGATATGGACACGCTTATAATTTCCTCGGATACGCTTGTGGAAAAGGGTGGCGTCGCACTTGGTAAGCCGACCTCGGAGGATGATGCCTTCCGTATGTTGACCGAGCTGTCGGACGCATGGCATAACGTGCACACGGGTATCGCTGTTCATTACCGTGGCAGAGTGCTTTCGGGGACCGCCAGCACCGCTGTGCATTTCCGCGCAACAAGTGAAGAGGAGCGGCTTTGGTATATAGATACGGGTGAGCCTATGGATAAGGCGGGGGCTTACGGTATACAGGGATTTGGCGGCAGATTTGTTACCGAGATTCAAGGAGATTTCGATACCGTTGTAGGGCTTTCGCTGAAGAAGCTTACCTCGCTTATTAAAGAAATAACCGAGGTGAAGAATAAATGATAAAAACAAAAAAAGAGCGGCGGCAAAGGCTTGCTCTCGTAATGGAGCGGCTTGCGGAGCTTTATCCTGAGGCACCGTGTGCGCTTGAATACGGTGGTGATCCATGGCGGCTTCTTGTAATGGGGCGGCTTTCGGCACAGTGCACCGATGCGCGTGTGAATATCGTCTGCCGCGAGCTGTTTGCAAAATACCCCGATGCCCGTGCAATGGCAGATGGGGATATTTCGGATATAGAGAGAATAGTGCGCCCGTGCGGACTCTACAGGATGAAAGCCGAGAGCATAAAGCGCGCATCCGAAATGATAGTGGAGCAATTCGGCGGCAGGATTCCCGATACGATGGAAGGTCTGCTTCTTTTACCCGGTGTTGGAAGAAAGATCGCAAATCTTATTTTGGGAGACGTTTTTTTGAAGGATGCTATAGTCTGCGATACGCACTGCATCAGAATATGCGCAAGGCTTGGAATGTACAGTGAGAAGCTGAGAAATGCCGAAAAAATAGAATTTATCCTGCGAGATCTTTGCGACCCGAAAGATGGCAGCGTCTTTTGCCACCGTATAGTCATTTTTGGCAGAGAGGTGTGTACGGCAAGGTCGCCTAAGTGCGATAATTGCCCGCTTGCGGAGCTGTGCGAGCATAGGATAACAGAGCTTCGGAGGGCGAAAAAGAATGAGGAAAGCTGACACGGCAGGCACCCTGCCGAGGATAAGAGTGCCTATAATCGTTGAGGGGCGGTATGATAAGGCAGCGATATGCTCGCTCTTTTCGGCAACCGTGATAACCACCGAGGGGTTCGGTATATTCAATTCCGCGCAAAAGCAGGCACTGATACGTCGCATATCCGGTGACGGTATAATCCTGCTTACCGATTCGGACGGGGGCGGCAAGCAAATAAGGAGCTTCGTTTCGGGAATAATTCCCCCCGAGCGCATATACCAACTCTACATTCCGAGAGTGGAGGGTAAGGAGCGACGTAAGGTGCATCGCTCAAAAGAGGGGATGCTCGGTGTTGAGGGCATCGGGAGCGAGGTCCTTTACAAGCTTCTTTCTCCGTTCGTGTGCGATGAGGGGCAGCCGCTGCCCGAGCACGGTGATATAAGCAGCGTTACGCTCTATACCATGGGGCTTACGGGGGCTGAGAGCGCCTCGGAGCTTCGCGACTTTGTGTGCAGGCGGCTTTCTCTACCGTGCGGAATGGGTGCTAAGGCATTTCTTGCAGCTGTAAATATAATATCGTCGGAGGAGGAGCTGCGAGAGATTGTGTCCTCATACCGCCCTGAGTGACTTTATTTTCAAAAAACGGTGCGAAATTCATGCTAAATCATGCTAAATATTTAACAATACTCTTTACTTTTCGCTTTTTTTGTGTTATACTACTTGTTGGTGTAATACCTATTTTATCAATAATAAAATTTATAATATTATGGAGGAACCAAAATGGTAGAAAGAAAGAAAATTTCTATGGATGGTAACACAGCTGCTGCCCACGTATCATACGCGTTTACAGAAGTTGCTGCCATCTATCCTATCACGCCTTCCAGCCCTATGGCGGAAGTAACAGACACATGGAGTGCATCCAACAAGAACATCTTCGGTGAGCCCGCTAAGAACATCTTCGGCGAGAACGTTAAGGTTGTAGAGATGCAGTCCGAGGCAGGTGCGGCAGGTGCAGTTCACGGTTCGCTTGCAGCCGGAGCTCTTACCACAACGTACACAGCATCGCAGGGCCTTCTTCTTATGATCCCCAACATGTACAAGATCGCAGGTGAGCTTCTTCCTTGCGTTATTCACGTTTCAGCAAGATGCGTAGCTTCTCATGCTCTTAACATCTTCGGTGACCATTCCGACGTTTACGCATGCCGTCAGACAGGCTTTGCTATGATGGCTGAGACAAACGCTCAGGAGATCATGGACCTCGGTGCGGTTGCACATCTCGCTACTATCAAGGGCAGAGTTCCTTTCCTTAATTTCTTTGACGGCTTCCGTACCTCTCACGAGATTCAGAAGGTTGCTTCATGGGATTACAAGGATCTTGCTGAAATGGTTGACTTCGATGCTGTTAAGGCGTTCCGTGACCGTTCTCTCAACCCTGAGACACCCGCGCTTCGCGGCTCTGCTGAAAACGGAGATATCTTCTTCCAGCACAGAGAGGCATGCAACACCTACTATGATGCTCTTCCCGCAATCGTTGAGGAGTATATGGACAAGGTTAATGCCAAGATCGGTACAAATTACAAGCTCTTCAACTACTACGGAGCTCCCGATGCTGAGCGCGTTATCATTGCTATGGGCTCTGTATGTGACGTTGCCGAAGAGGTTATAGATTACATGCTTGCTAAGGGCGAAAAGGTTGGTCTTGTTAAGGTAAGACTTTACCGTCCCTTCGTTTCCGAGAAGCTTGCAGAGGCTATTCCCGCAACCTGTAAGAAGATCGCTGTTCTTGACAGAACAAAGGAGCCCGGCTCCCTCGGCGAGCCTCTTTATCTTGACGTTGTTACCGCTCTTTCCGAAACAGGCAGAACAGGTATCAAGGTAGTTGGCGGCAGATACGGTCTCGGCTCTAAGGATACAACTCCCGCATCTATCTTCGCGGTTTATGCAAACCTTGCAAACGAGGCCCCCAAGAACCACTTCACAGTAGGTATCGTTGACGATCTTACAAACCTTTCTCTTCCCGAAGAGGCAGCTCCCAACACAGCTCCCTCGGATATGATCCAGTGCAAGTTCTGGGGTCTTGGAGGAGACGGTACGGTTGGTGCTAACAAGAACTCTATCAAGATCATCGGTGACCATACCGATAAGTACATTCAGGCATACTTCCAGTATGACTC
>CAZTWE010000088.1:0-7228 GCA_964617165.1 uncultured Ruminococcus sp. | reverse complement strand
ATTTTTTCTCATTTTTTCTCTGATTTTCATAAATTCTTAATGAGACAGCCTCTTTTCATATTAGAATTTCACAGTGATTGTATCGCCAACCTTGACGAATACCTTTTTAAAACCGCAAAGCTCGTGTACACCGGACGATGTATAACGAAGCACGGAATACATTGTATCCATTCCACCGAGATTGCTTATCTTAACCTCGGTATCTGAAATCCAATTTTCTTTGATATCCGCATAGGTCAAACCGTGCCCAAACCTATACACGGGGGTGCCCTTGAAGAAACGGTAAGTCCTGTTTTTCATGCTGTAATCTTCAAACGGCGGAAGATCATCATCCGAGCGATAGAAAGTCAAAGGAAGTCTTGCGCTGGGTGATACCTTACCAAGAAGAATATCAGCAAGTGCGTTTCCACCCTCGGCACCGGGATAGAAGCACTGAATAACAGCATCGCACGTTTTGTCAACCTCTTCAAGCGACATACAGCTTCCGCTTACGTGTACGCAAACAACAGGCTTGCCCTGTTTTGTTATCTCGCGAAGAAGCTCAAGCTCTGAATTGGGAAGCATTATAGTATCCTTATCACCGTTCAGCTTCTTATCGTGAGTGTAGCCCTCTTCACCTTCCATTCGTGGATTTATACCAATGCAAAGTATAACAGCATCTGCCTTTCTTGCTGCAATTATCGCTTCTCTCATAGGATGCTCCTCGCAGTAGCTGAGATGCGCGATATCCCTCTGAAGAACACAGCCCTGTGCATATATTACCTTGCCGTCAAAATTATCCTGAATGCCCCGAAGAAGAGTTGTATATTTATCGGGAGTTCCGTTATAGTTGGCAAGCAGAACCTCCTTATCATCTGCAAGAGGTCCGATAACCGCCAATGTTTTTATATTCTTTAGTGGTAATACACCGTTATTTTTCAACAGCACCATAGACGAAGCTGCCATTTTTCTGTTGAGTGCGCGATGCTTCTCACAGCTTACTATGTCATAAGGTATATTATCATATTCACAATCGTCAGCAAACAGTCCAAGCCTGAGCCTAGCTTCCATAAGCCTTTCTGCCGAGGTTGTTATTACTTCCTCGCTGATAAGGCCTTTTTCATAAGCCTCCATAAGCCAAGCAAACATACGTCCGCAGTTGAGGTCGCAGCCGTTATTGACTGCAAGCGCCGCGCTCTCGACTTCACTCGCTGTAACTTTGTGATGTTCGTGGAAATCTCTTATTGCTCCGCAGTCGGACACAACGTATCCATCAAATCCAAATTCACCGCGTAAGATCTTGCCAAGAAGCGTAGGGCTTCCGCAACAAACCTCTCCGTTAACGCGGTTATACGCACCCATAAGAGCCGACGGCTTTGCGTTTTCTATACAGTATTTGAATGCGGAAAGATATGTACCGTAAAGATCATCGTCAGAAACTCTTGCATCAAAGCTATGACGAAGTCCTTCAGGCCCGCTATGCACTGCATAATGCTTTATTGTGGCATCAAGCTTTCTGTATTTTCCCTCACCCTGGAGTCCCTTTATGAATGCAACACCCATTCTACCCGTGAGGCAGGGATCTTCACCGTAGGTCTCGTGTCCTCTTCCCCAGCGCGGATCACGGAAAATATTGATATTCGGAGACCAATATGTAAGTCCTTGATATATCTCGGTATCTCCGAATTTGCTGTATTCATTGTATTTTGCTCTGGCTTCATCCGAAATAGCCGTAGCTACCTCATACATCAGATCTGTATCAAAGCTCGCAGCCATGCCGATTGCCTGCGGAAAGACGGTCGCAACACCGGAACGGGCGACCCCGTGGAGTGCTTCGTTCCAATAGTTGTGCGCGGGAATTCCAAGTCGTTCGATTGCAGGTGCATCAAATCGCATTTGTGACATTTTTTCTTCAATCGTCATCTTAGCAACGAGCTCTTTTGCTCTCTGCTTGAAATCCATAATTCCCTACCCTTTCATATTATCCAAAAAGTATGGAATTTACGATAGCTTCAAGATACTCTGCTCTTCCGCTAGCGGTATTTTTTACGTTTCCGAGCTGCTCTGCATGTGCGGCAAGCGTTTCAATCGTTGCATCACCTGACATGATATACTTTCCTATTTCGGTATTTTCAAAGCTTGAATACTTATCTTTAACGAACTCATCAAGTCTGCCGTCTTCAATAATTTCCGCTGCCTTTATAAGACCGAGAGCGAAAGTATCCATACCGAGAATGTAAGCATGCACCATATCTTCAAGCGTATTGCTGGGGCGGCGGCACTTTGCATCGAAATTGAAGCCACCCGTAAGTCCGCCTGCTTTTATAACCTCATACATACACATTGTGCTCTCGTAAACGTTGAAGGGGAATTCATCGGTGTCCCATCCCAAAAGATAATCGCCCTGATTGGCATCTATAGAGCCTAGCATTCCGTTTACGGCAGAGATCCTCAACTCATGCTGGAATGTGTGTCCGGCAAGAGTTGCATGGTTTGCCTCGATATTCATTTTGAAATCCTTATCAAGACCGTATTTTCTGAGGAAACCTATCGCGGTTGCCGCATCAAAATCATACTGATGCTTCATTGGCTCTTTGGGCTTGGGCTCTATGTAGAAATCACCTGTAAAACCTATTGTTCTTCCATAATTAACCGCCATTTTCATAAGACGGGCAATATTCTCTTCTTCGAATTTTACGTCTGTGTTAAGCAGAGTTTCATATCCCTCGCGGCCTCCCCAGAAAACGTATCCGCGACCGCCGAGCTTGACGGTAAGCTCAAGTGCTTTTTTAATCTGTGCAGCCGCAAAGCAATACACGTCTGCGGAGTTTGTGCTTCCGGCTCCGTTCATAAAACGAGGATTTGAAAACATGTTTGCGGTTCCCCAAAGGCACTTGATACCCGTTTCATTCATCTTTTCAAGCATGTAATCGGTTATCTCATCAAGGCGCTTATTGGTTTCCTTAATATCATCAGCTTCGGGAACTATATCAACGTCATGGAAGCAAAAATACTCTATTCCGAGCTTCTGCATAAACTCAAATCCTGCATCTACCTTTGCACGTGCGTGCTCCATTGTAGCAGGTGTCTGTCCAAAGCTTTTGTCAGCGGTATCTCTTCCAAACATATCGGTGCCTGCCGCACACATATTATGCCACCATGCCATAGCGAATGGAAGATGCTCCTTCATAGTCTTTCCGAGTATCACGCGGTTTTCATCATAAAACTTAAACGAGAAAGGATTTTTGCTTCCCTTGCCCTCATATTTTATCTTGGGTACGTTTACGAAATATTCCATTGTATTGTTACTCCTTTATTATTTTGTACAAATTTTTTACAGCGGGATATATAGCTTTATATTTTTTGTATTTTTCCGAATATGCCTCTGCCAATTCTTCATCAGCACAGATGCGCCTGCCATACGAAACAAGCTTATCGATACACTCTCCGATACTCGAATATTCTCCGTTCGCTACCATTGAGAGTATTGCAACACCGAAAGCCGGTCCTTCTTCGGAGTTCGGTATTTTAAGATCAATATTCAAAACGTTTGAAAGTATCTTTCTGAATATCTCGGTCTTTGCACCGCCACCGCAAATGCAGCTCTCACTGATGCTTATTCCCAACTTACGCGCAACCTCTACGTTATCGCGTATAGCAAATGATACACCCTCTATTATTGCCTGAAGCATTTTGGCACGTGTCGTTCCGGCAGTAAGCCCTATAAACATTCCTCTTGCATCGGTATCATTTATCGGACTGCGCTCCCCCATAAGATACGGCAGGAAAAATACATCGTTTTTACCTAACATACTGTCCTTTATCGAAGCAAATTCCCTTGTGTAATCCTCTGTGCACAGTATGTCTTCAATAAACCATTTATTGCAAGAAGCACACGAAAGCATGCATCCCATAAGGTGATATCCTCCGTCTGCATGGGCGAAGGAATGTAATGCGGAATTATCATCCACTGAAAATTTATCCGAGGTAATAAATACGGTTCCCGACGTTCCGAGAGATATATTACATTTACCGTTACCGAACGTACCGGTTCCTATTGCCGCTGCCGCATTATCTCCGGCACCTGCAATTACCTTTACATCAGACGAAATACCTAATTTCGCAGCAACGGTTTCACTGACCGTACCTATCACTTCATAGCTCTCGTAGAGCTTTGGAAGCAATTCTTCGCTGATATGGCATATATCGAGCATTTGCTTTGACCAGCATCGATTTTTAACGTCAAGAAGCAACATTCCCGATGCATCCGAATAATCTGTTGCGTGCTGTCCTGTAAGCTTATAATTGATATAATCCTTGGGAAGCATAATTTTTCTGATCTTAGAGAAGTTTTCCGGCTCGTTTTTATGCATCCATAAAATTTTGGGCGCGGTGAAGCCTGCAAATGCAATATTTGCCGTGAGCTCCGTAAGCTTCTCTTTTCCTATAACAGTATTGAGATATTCAACTTCATCCGCAGTTCTTGAGTCGTTCCAAAGAATTGTCGGTCTGACGACCTTATCCTCATCGTCCAGTACGACCAAGCCATGCATTTGTCCTGCGACACCGATTGCAGCAACCTGCATGCCGTCAACGTCCGAAATAAGTTCGGGAACAGCCGAATTTAACGCATCCCACCAATCAGTGGGAGATTGCTCACTCCATCCGTTCTTGGGATAGCAAACGCCGTAAGATCTTGAAACCGATCTCAATATATTTCCGCCCTCGTCAACAAGCAAAAGCTTCATTGAGGACGTACCAAGATCAACACCTATGTAATAGCTCATAAGCATACCTCCTTTTATTATTCTTCAATGATATTTTATCAGAAATAAATTGACTTTTCTCGCCAAATGAGTTATAATTAGTAGACAATATTTGTTCTGAGAGGTAAACATGTTCTACCAACTGCATCATATCGGCTCCTCGGAGTATCTGAAACGTGAGGAAAACGAAAATTTCAGCTATCCGCTGCACATGCATCAATGCTTTGAGCTCATAACCGTTACAAGCGGTGAGATGAACGTACTGATAGGCGGCAATCAATATACAGTAAGGCCGAACGAGCTAATACTTATTTTCCCCAATCAGCTTCACTCTCTTGACTCAACCGAATCAAAGCACTTACTTTTTATATTCTCCCCAAAGCTTGTACAAGCATTTTTTGTTAAATATTCCAACAAAATACCGGAAAATCCAAAATTTAGAGTTAACGAATATATTTCCGATGCACTGAAATCCCTTGATGCCGATAAATCCACCATATCTGCTAAGGGAATTCTGTATTCTGTTTGTGCAGCGCTTGAAGAACAATCCGGCTTTATTTCATCGGCAGAGACAAAAGAGGACCTGCTTATGAAAATACTTGATTTCGTTGATAAAAATTTTGCAAAAAATTGCGCTCTTACCGATATAGCGAAAGCGCTCGGCTATGATCACGCATATGTTTCCCGATATTTCAAAAAAGCATCGGGCATATCATACAACAATTATGTAAATATAACGAGACTCAACCATGCCAGCTATCTTCTGAAAAACACAAATCTGCCCATTCTTGAATGTTCAATAGAGTGCGGATATAGATCTCTTCGCAGCTTTAACAGAAATTTCAAGGAATACTTTGCTCTACCCCCTTCTAAATACAAAAATAGCTGATGGTGTGGTTTTTTATAACAGCTTATCTTGTTGCTTATCTTTTGCTTATCTTTTTGCAACTTACTCTTTTTGCGTTTGCATTTTTGCATTTTTGCTAAAAACTTTGCTAAAAACTTTTGCTAAAAACTTTGTCAAAAGCACTTGACAAATCGAAAATTATTTAGTATAATGTATGGGTGCATAGGGGTATAGCTCAGTTGGTAGAGTACTGGTCTCCAAAACCATGGGTCGTGGGTTCGAGTCCTTCTGCCCCTGCCAAAAAATCCGCATTCGAAAGAATGCGGATTTTTTCATTTGTGCCGCAGGCACAACATCATTTGCATGCATCGCGCGCAACATCGTTTAGCCGAAGGCTAACATCATTCTTCTTTTCGGCACAAATGAACGATGTTGCACGTCGTGCAAATGAAGTGCTCCGCAATGATGTGGGCTTGCGCCCAATGATGTTGCGCTTCGCGCAAACGGTATTGTAACCGTTAGTTTGTACGTTGAAATACAGTTGCTTATTAGTTTGCAGTGTGATATAATTATTTGCGGAAGGTGGTGGTATCGTGAGGGAAGATAAGCTTGGTGATCTTTCAATGGAATTGTCCGTTGATGTTCTGCAATTAGCAAAAGAACTCCGCGCAAAACGCGAAAATGTAATCTCCAATCAAATTGGCAGAAGCGCAACGAGCATTTGCGCTAATATTGCCGAAAGCAAGTACGCTCACGGTCGCGCTGACTTTATAGCAAAACTTGAAATCTCGCTCAAAGAAACCAACGAAACGAGCAAATGGCTTGAAATGCTCCTGAAAAGCGATTACATTGATGAGCAAAGATACAAAGCACTCGATCGCAAGTGCTCGACAATCAGATTTTTGCTTGTAAAGTCTATTACGACAGCGAAAAGCAACCTTAATGCAACCAAGGAGAATAAATGAAAGTCTTTTTGAATTTTATCACTATTATTCTAACCATCATAGTGGTAATATTGGAACTCCTGGAGTTTTTATGCATCCCGGCACTGTGTGTTTTGATTGGAGTTTTAAATGCTTTTCCGTGGCAATATTATGCGATCACGATTGGCGGATATTTCGTTTTGTATGCCTTGATCCAGATCATCTTGCACATTATATTCAAAGCAATCGACAAAAAATATACTCCTCGAATAGTCAGAACGGTGGAAAAAATCCTAAGCAGATGCTCCCGAAAATAGGACACTTTCCTTCCCACGCAACAAAAAAGGAACGCAAAATGCGTTCCTTTTTCATTTCGATTAAACTTAGTCGCTGACGTAAGGAATGAGAGCCATCTGTCTTGCTCTCTTGACAGCAACGGTAAGCTGACGCTGGTGAACAGCGCAGGTGCCCGAGATTCTTCTGGGAAGGATCTTGGAACGCTCGCTGACGAGCTTCTTCAGTCTTACAGTATCCTTGTAATCGATATAATCGATCTTATCAGCGCAGAAGAGGCAAACCTTCTTCTTCTTTCTCATAGGGCGGAAAGGGCGCTGAGTGGTTTCAGTCTTGTTGTTATCCATTATAAAACCCTACTGTTAAAAAACAGATTTCCTTTCTATAAATTCTTGTCCGCTCAGAACGGTAAATCGTCC
>CAZTWE010000087.1:0-7305 GCA_964617165.1 uncultured Ruminococcus sp. | reverse complement strand
CATTTTTTCTCATTTTTTCTCTGATTTTCATAAATTCTTAATGAGACAGCCCCTTTTGTCATCTTTTTATAACTTGGACGAAGTCTGCAACAAGCTGTTTTGAGTGTTGAGTTCGTCTGTCAATCATCTGCATAGCGAAATTCTTTTATTTGATTATGTGTTTTTGTTCACTGTAATCAGAATAATTTTTTCTTGTTTTTGCGCATAGTTTAATGTGTATATCGTTCCTTTAGAATAGCCGTCCCATACTATTACCGCCATATCACAAAGTTCTACCATTGTTTCGTTACGTTTTAGCGGCGCGGATTTTCATAATATATACTATATAATATATAGTCTTTACTATAATATATCATATAACAATTAAAATGTAAATAAGGTAAAATATTTTTACAAAAAATATTAAGAAGAATTTTTGTTTATATGATCTAATTGAGAGTGATGTCGCAATGTTATATAGTCAATATAAAATGAATTTAATAAAAATAGGCTTAAAGATTGCTTATTACAGAAAACTTCAGGGAATGACACAGGAGGAGCTCACAGAGGCTTGTGACTTGTCAGCAGGCTATATTTCGCAGCTTGAAGGACCTAATTGCTTTTTCTGCCCATCTCTAAAAACTTTGTTTAAAATTGCTGAGATTTTAGGCACCACGGTCTCAAAACTTACGGATATAGAAGATTAAAACCATAAAAAGGATAGAGAAATGTTAAGGTTTCTATGTCATTTTTCAGCAAAAACAATATTGATAACTTATTTTGTTTTACAGTATAGGCTTGGTGCAATACCCGTGCTCTTTTTGAATCGATATATAAAATTAGATACCGATCCGAACCCGGATCCGAAGCAAGCGTCAGATACGGAAAATCCTTTCGAAAGAAGTGTTTTTGCGTGATTTATTCTCAATGCGTTAAGTCTGTCACAAAAGCTTTCGCCTGTGAGCTTATGAAAAAGGTCGCTGAAATAATTCGGATTAAATCCCACGATGTCTGCAACCTGTTTTAAGGTAGGAGCCTGTGTAAAATGATTTTCAAGATATATTATAGCATCCTTGATCTTTGCATATCTATTAACACTGTAAGCTATAGGCTCACCGTGCTCTCTTAGCAGTAAGCGCAAAAGACATTCGCAAAGCTCTCTGCAACAGCCCTCGTCCTCGCGCGCAGCCTCGCTTTCCATGAGCTCGGATATTTTGACTATTTTTGATAAAGAAGCCTCGTCAAGCGTGAAAGTCTTTTTCGTCTCCTTTGACGAAAGGAGGCAAAGCCATTCGTTTGATATAACCGCTTCGTTAAACGATATATTCCACAGCATGAGTGAGCCTGACGGCTCCATTTTATGAAAATCTGTCGGTGTCAAAATATAAGCGCATCCGCGATGAACTTCACCGGCTTCACCGCCAAGGGTATGTATGCCTCTGCCCTCTGTGATAATTTCTATCTCAAAATATGAGTGCCAATGCTCCGGCCAATGCTCGGCTTCTTTATATTTTACGTAAATATTATGACCGCCGCCTTTTCTGTCAAGAAAAAGACGCTCTCCTTTTTGTTTTTCTCTTTCCACTGTTCATCACCGCCTTATGATAAAACTATAGCACAAATTATTTAGAAAATCAATAAAAATCTGAAAATATAGTAATTATATATTATTAAATTTGTTGAAATTCCGTACGGACTGTGTTAAACTGAAAATGTAAATAAAACAAAGGGAAGAACTATGGATTACATAGGTATTGATATCGGTGGAACAAAGTGCGCTGTTGTAAAAGGCGACGTGACCTCGGGTGTTCGCGAAAAAATAAGATTTGAAACCAAGGACCTTAAAACGACCTTGGATAGAATATTTGATGCGGTGGAAGCCCTTATGCCGTGTGACGGTATAGGTATCAGCTGCGGCGGACCTCTTGATGAAAAAAGAGGAATAATAATGTCTCCTCCAAATTTACCGGGCTGGGATAACGTTCCTATCGCCGGAATGTTAAGTGAACGCTTTTCTGTGCCGGTAAGACTCCTGAACGATGCAAACGCAGGCGCACTTGCCGAATGGCGTTTTGGAGCAGGCAGAGGAACTTCAAATATGCTTTTTCTCACCTTTGGTACAGGACTTGGCGCAGGACTTGTGCTGAACGGTAGGCTGTACAGCGGAACAAACGGAAACGCAGGTGAGATAGGGCATATACGTTTGGCAAAGGACGGTCCTGTCGGTTTTGGCAAGAGCGGCTCCTTTGAGGGCTTTTGTTCAGGCGGAGGAATTGCGCGGCTTGCACGCATTGAAGCAGAGCGTGCATTGGCACACGGTAGCGGATTGAGCTTTTCAAGAAAAAAAGAAGATCTTGACTTGATAAATACCAAAATGCTCGCAGAGCTTGCACACAGCGGTGACAGTGACGCACGGAGAATTTTCAATATGAGTGCCGAGCGGCTTGGCGAGGGCTTATCTGTTGTTATAGATATTTTAAATCCCGAAGTGATAGTCATAGGCGGTGTTTATTCGAGAGCGGAAGATCTGTTTTCGGAGGACATGCAAAGGGTACTGAAAAGAGAAGCTCTCAACTCAAGCCTTGAGGTGTGCAGGATAGTTCCGGCTGAGCTTGGCGAACAAATAGGGGATATTGCGGCACTTTCAGCGGCAATACCCGAATGAGAGGTGCATTTATGAATTATATTGACGAGTTATGTGAAAGATATGCCGAGCTTGCCGCGCTTCATGACGTTATAAGCAAGGCAACCGAGCTTGTGGTTGACTCTTACAAAAAAGGCGGCAAGATACTCTTATGCGGAAACGGTGGAAGCGCTGCGGATTGCGAGCATATATCGGGTGAGCTGCTAAAAGGTTTTTTATCATTAAGAGAGCCGTCAGAAGGGGAGCTTGAAAAGCTCGCCGAGGTACTCGGTGAGGATGCCGCAAGGCTGCAAAGAGGAATACCGGCTGTTCCGCTTACATCCTTGTCCTCGGCTATATCGGCATTTGCAAATGACGTTGATCCGAGCCTTGTATATGCTCAGCTTGTATACGCGCTTGGAAAGCCCGCAGATCTGCTTATATGTATATCCACGTCGGGAAACGCGAAAAACGTATTAAATGCAGCAAAGGTGGCAAAAGCTCTCGGTGTGTCAACAGTGGCGCTCGTAGGCAAGGGTGGCGGTGCACTTCGTGACATGTGTGACGTTTCAATAGTAGCACCCGAAAATGAGACCTTTAAAATTCAGGAGTATCATCTCCCTATTTACCATGCAATATGCGCACAAGCAGAGCGTATTTTATTTAAATAATGTAAATAAAACTTGTCAAAAAGGAGAAAAATATGAAAATTTTTATTGATACCGCGAACGTTGATGAAATAAGAGCAGCGGCAGAGCTTGGCGTTGTTTCAGGCGTTACGACCAACCCCTCTCTAATTGCAAAGGAGGGCAAAAACTTTGAGGACGTTATACGTGAAATAACCTCTATAGTTGACGGACCGATAAGCGCAGAAGTAACAGCTGAGGATGCTCCCACGATGATAGAGGAAGCAAAGCAGCTTGCATCAATTCACAAAAATATAGTAATCAAGATTCCTATGACGGCTGAGGGCTTGAAAGCAACAAAAACGTTGAGCGCGCTTGGTATCAAAACCAACGTAACACTTATATTCAGCCCGACTCAGGCACTTCTTGCAGCACGTGCGGGTGCTACGTATGTCAGCCCCTTTATCGGTAGGCTGGATGATATATCTGACAGCGGTAGTGATTGCGTTTCGAAAATAGCAGAGATATTTGCAATACACGATATTGAGACAGAGATAATTGCAGCAAGCATCAGAGGACCTCAGGATACCACAGAGGCGGCTCTTGCGGGCGCACATATAGCAACAATTCCCTACAAGGTTATTCTTCAGATGCTTCGTCACCCCTTGACGGATGCCGGACTTGAAAAGTTCAAGCAGGACTGGAAAAAGACGTTTGGTTAATTGCAAAAATATCTAATTTTTTAAAAAGTACGGGTGAGGAGCAATAAATTCTTTATCCGTACTCTTATTTTTGCGAAAGTATTGTGTTGTATCAAAATATGTGATAAAATATAAATAACGACAAAAACAGAGGCTTTATTTATGAAATTTCTAAAGGTAAAGTATAAGGACGGATGCGAATACTATCCCACAGACGGGAGAAAAAGATGGCGTTTTTGTGCTACGGAAAATGAAGACGGCTCCGTAAAGCTTGACGTTTACAGTACGGTATGGAGATATTGTGACGGAAAAACTCATTGCGCAAACACAACTTACGATCAAGCCGCGGATACGTATGAGGTAATTGACGGTTTTGATGTCTGCCACAGAGTGGGATTATCAGAAAGGGGGCGTGAACCGTTCTTACACGGTTATGGTGAGCATCGTTGATATAGAGGAGGTAATTTCCGATATGGATAACGACTGTAACGCCGTAGCGTACCTAATACTTGACGGGCAGATCGAGCGTGCAAAGCAGATGTACGATGAACTCGGAGATGAGCTGTACGCAAGCCCCATATCCTTTGCTATCCTGTATGAGGACGGTAACGTTGTAAAAAAAGACGATCACGAAGCATACGTTTATTATCTTATAGCACGCTCAAACAAGGATGTCAGACGTTATCTTGACATGAGTTACGGAGAAAAGGTAACTGCGGATGCTGATTTTTCTCTTGACGGAGTAGAGGAAAAGGTTGAGTATTGGTACTATAAGCTTCTTTGTGATGCAGGAGCAGGGGCGGATTTCAAAACGGTTGCATTAGCAAGCCGTTGGTATTTGCTTGATGATGAACGTTGGAATGACAAAGATCCTGCTGAAAAATATGCCAACGCCTCAACACGTCTTACGGATAGCGAGTTTTGGTCTCAAAAGCGTAAAAATCTTGCCCTCTTCCAACTTGAAGAGGCAAATAAACTTCTTGACGGTGAGCTGAGCAAAGAAAAAATAAAAAATGTTATCCACTACCTTGGCGGATATTTTGCATATTTGAGCTGCGGCAATCACGATAACATTTATTACTTCGAAATGGCGAATACCGGAGATGAATATGACAGTCAATGGGAGAAGCGATATCTTTACGATACCGAAAAAGCACTTTCTTACGTAAAAAATACGCAGATGACGGAAACGAGATCGCAAATCGGACCTTTCACCTTTATGAACAGTACAAGGAGGAACAATCATGAAAAACGCTATTGGGATGAGGGTAGTTAAAGCCGAGGGAGAATATAATCTTGGCGCATCAAAATTTTTCGGAACACCTACGGTACCGGTTACTTGGGAGGGTGATTTTTACGATGATGAGATATTCTTATGTCAGATAAGGCTTTCTGACATAGCAGAGCTTGCTGTGGACGATTTCAATACGGTTGTTCCGAAATACGAGCGTTTCAATGAGGAATATTTAATTGAATTCTATCAAGTGGATGAGAATGAAGACAGAACAAGACTGTTCGGAAACCCATCAGGGGTGGAGCTACGAAGAGGAAATGCCGAGATTGTTTATGCAGTTTGATCCGCTGGATAATGATATGGGATTTCTGGATTTTATTGACGGATATGTGCATTTCTTCTTCGGAGAGGATGAAAAAGATTTTGGAGCGATCACTGTAAGTGAGGTATATTCTTGATATAAAAACGTCCATTTTGTGTTTTGCAAAGAGTAGAATTTAATTTTATTTACATAATTTTAGAGCGAAGCTTCCGTTTTTTATGGAAACTTCGCTCTTTTTTATTCTGCCCAAATAAAGCAGAACTGTTATTTGTTGTTTATAATCCTGTGAAGTGTGAGCGGAAGAAGATCGTATCCCTCAAGGGCATTTTTACCGACAAATTTAAAATAAGTTGTGCTATTGTCGTTATTACCGCAGAGTGCGTTTATTACGCTTACCTCTTCCTTATCAAGGTTATATTCGTATATAAAGAGGATCTCATGCACCGATATTGAATTGTATTCAAAGAAGTTTTCAAGCACGGTAACGAACGAAAGCGCGTCATCTCGGATGGCTATACCCATTTCTTCAAGCATCTCACGCTTTATAGCATCACGGCTGCTTTCGTTTATTTTTATTCTCCCACCGGGAATGACCGAGTTCACCCCCACCCGTGATACCTCAAGAACTACGTCATCCTCCGAGCGCATAATAGCTCCGCAGCGTATATTGAGGCACACTTCGTCAACGTAAAGATTAAGATCCTTTGCCATTTTTTACTCCTTTATTCTTCAGCACCGTCAGCCGTAATACCGAGCATGCGCTCAAACACCTCAAGCTCGTAGCAGGGAAAATAAATTCCTAAATGATCGCCCCCGTGTCGGATTTCAAGTATGTAATAGGGCTTAAAGAAGATACAATCCATATTATTTTTTATGAGATTATACTTTTTGTATTTCTCGCTGTTGTACGATGTGCTTTTATTCCATTGCGGAACGGATATTTTCTTATCAACTCGGATAATTTTACCAATCTTGCAGAGCGGAAATTCGTATCTGCTTTCCAGATCTGCGATACACAGCTTATCATCAGACAAAAAGATTTTGTATTCGAAATTCAGGTACGGTGTGAGTGCCAAGGGTAGCGATTTGGCGATCGGATCGCCATTATCAACCTTGTAGCGGAACACGAGAACGTCAACGCTTTCGGCATCCTCGGGAACCGAAAGCTCTCGGTATATATTATCTCTCGCGTCATTGACGGCTTTTACAACGTCTCTCGCTTCATCACTTCCCATAACCGCTGCCTCTTTTCTTGAGGCAAGCACCGAAAGAAGAACAAACAACGCAGTGCCGATGATACCAACGTAAAAGACAAGCGGTGAGCTTTTGTATGCACCGACAAATCCCAGATCGCTGAACGCGCTAAGAAAGGCAAGAATACAAATTCCGCCGCCGAAGCCCCCAACCGTGCGCAAAATCCGCAGCACGAGCGGCAACTTTGCTGCTTCAAGAGTATCCTCGGCAGCTGCGCTACAGCGGTCAATCGCACTGCTGTTTTTGTCTGAAACGGAAGCAACAATGAATTTGTCCGAATTCATTTTTTCATTATCCTTATTTTCGGTTATATCTATTCCAAAAACCGGCTTCATAACAAAACCCCTCATAATAAATTACTTTGCAACCGCACCGCGTGCCGGCACAGGCACTTGCACGGTGTAATAATTATAACACAGCGTATATTTAAAGTCAATACGCGAAAAAACGCGAAAACAAGAAAATTGAAATTGAAATTGAAAATTGAAATTGAAAATTGAAAATTGAAAATGCGTAAGTTGCCAAAGTAAAATCCGTTTTCAAAAGCGGTGAGGAATTTGCCAAAG
>CAZTWE010000086.1:0-7432 GCA_964617165.1 uncultured Ruminococcus sp. | reverse complement strand
ATATAGTTTTGATGTACTATATTATTATATGACAATTTACAGACAACAATAAAAAAGAAAACTCGCAATACTCAATCACGAATGTAAAAGCGTACAACACGAAACCGCATTGTACGCCCCCCAAAAATATGCTTATTTTTTGATTTGCACCAAATTTGCACCAAAACCGCAAACTTGGCAAAAAGAAAACCCCGAAAACCTTGATGGTATCGGGGTTTTTTGATAATTGCCGTAAGGCTGTGATTATCTCTTCGAGAACTGAGGTGCGCGACGAGCAGCCTTGAGACCGTACTTCTTTCTCTCCTTCATACGAGGGTCACGAGTGAGGAGTCCTGCCTTCTTGAGCATGGGCTTGTAAGCTTCATCAGCAACGAGGAGCGCACGTGCAACACCGTGGCGGATAGCGCCTGCCTGACCGGAGATACCGCCGCCGCAAACGTTTGCAACGATGTCAAACTTGCCCTCTGTCTCGGTTACACCGAAAGGCTGGTTAACGATGAGCTTGAGAGTTTCAAGACCGAAATAGTTATCTATGTCTCTGCCGTTGATGGTAACGTTACCTGTACCGGGATAGAGACGAACTCTTGCAACAGACTTTTTTCTTCTGCCTGTGCCGTAGAAATAAGGTTTAGCACTTGTGTACATCTTCATTATCCTCCCTATTAGTCAATTGCGATGGGCTTCTGAGCAGCCTGCTCGTGATTAGCGTCTGCATAAACGCGAAGACGAGTGAATGCCTTAGCACCGAGAGTGTTGTGGGGGAGCATACCCTTAACTGCAAGCTCCATAGCGAACTCGGGGCGCTTAGCCATAAGAGTCTTATACTGAATCTCTTTGAGGCCGCCGATGTAGCCGGAGTGGTGACGGTAATACTTCTGCTCAAGCTTCTTACCTGTAAGAACTGCCTTGGAAGCATTTACAATTATAACGAACTCACCGCAATCAGCATGGGGGGTGAACTCGGGTCTGTGCTTGCCGCGAAGAATTGTAGCAGCCTTAACAGCGGTTTTACCGAGAGGCTGGCCTGCGGCATCAATAACATACCATCTGCGCTCGATGGTCTCTGCTTTTGCCATAAATGTGGACATTTTTTGTTCCTCCTGATTTTTTGTTTGTGAAGCTTCGTTGCTTCAACCTTTTTACAAAGCCTTGTTATTATAACACAAGGCAGAATACTTGTCAACCCCTTTTCAAAAACTTTTTTACATCAAATTGATTTAGAAAAATAAAAGCTCTCAAAATCTCTCGTTTTCTCGTTTTTTCTCGCGTTTTCTTGAAAGCCATTTATAAAAAAATTTTAAAAAAATTACGCATTTTGCACAAAATAGGTATTTGTAGAATGAATATCGCCCTTGACTTTCGTTTTATGCAATGATATACTGAAAAATGATAGGAGGCGATAATATGAAGATATTCACAAATCGGAACGTAATGGGTGACAGTATCATAGGAATTCGCCGTTATGAAAATGCGCACGATTGTAATATACATTCGCATGAGTTCATAGAGCTCGTTTATATACAGCACGGTGAGGTGCTGCAAACCATAGACGGTGTGGAGTATAAGGTCGAAGCCGGTGATATGATATTTATTGCACCGGGTGCTTCACATTCGTTTACGTCGGAAAATAAGTTTTGCCACGTGGAAATATTTTTATCGCCCAACATTGTTGAAGATGGAGTTATTGCTACATCCCATGCGCTTGCATTGCTTGCAATTTCCGTTTTTGACGATATCAGAAAGGATCAGAACGGCGGTAAAATAACCTTCCGCGGCGAAGAGCGGCGTGATATCGAGTATTTGCTTGACGTTATGCTTCGCGAGTATAATGAAAAACGGGATTTTTACGCATCGGTGATCGGTAATTACCTTAATATTCTGCTCACTAAAATGCTTCGCAGAACGGTTGTTGCAGAAGAGATCAGTGAGGATATATGGCAAAGTCTCAAAGACTACATAGATAACAATCCCAATGAGCAAATGTCTCTTACCTCGCTGGCGAAAAAGTGCTTCTACAATCCGTCGTATTTCAGCCGCGTATTCAAGCAAAAATTCGGTTCGTCTCCTACCGAATACATAAGATCAAGAAGAATAGAAATGTCCATGTCGTTGCTGAGGGATACGGATATGTCCGTTGAGGAAATAATGGAAGGGGTAGGATTTTCCGACAGGAGCGCATTTTATCATGCCTTTTCCAAAAAAGCCGGAATTCCGCCTGCGGAGTACCGAATGAAATACAAAAAGTAAAAAACGGCTACAAATCAAGTAAAAAACAAACATTGATAAAATCCCCGATCTTTGCTAAAATGAAGAAAAGCCTGAAATT
Organism: uncultured Ruminococcus sp.; assembly: GCA_964617165.1. Classification (GTDB taxonomy): domain Bacteria; phylum Bacillota; class Clostridia; order Oscillospirales; family CAG-272; genus UBA1740. Next base: position 5,106 of record CAZTWE010000086.1, on the reverse strand, counting down.
ATTGGCTGCAAAGAAAGGGGATTTTAATATGAAACTTAATTTCGAAACCTATTGTGACAAGGTAAGAGCGTGTTGGATCGGTAAAAATATCGGTGGCACTATGGGCACTCCCTACGAGGGAAAAAGAGAGCTTCTCGACGTAAAGGGTTACGTGACAGCTCCGGGAGAGCCCCTGCCGAATGATGATCTTGATCTTCAGCTCGTATGGCTCCTCGCTCTTGAAAACGTAGGAATGTATAATATAGACGCGGCAACGCTCGGTGAGTTCTGGCTCAGCTACATAGTTCCTCATTGGAACGAGTACGGTATAGGAAAGATCAATATGCAAAGAGGACTCGTTCCGCCTCTTTCGGGAGATCACGATAATGATTGGTGTAACTCTAACGGTGCATGGATAAGAACCGAGATATGGGCATGCGCCGCTCCCGCAACTCCCGAGGTAGCGGTAAAGATGTCTATCGAGGATGCAAAGGTAGATCACGGTGCAGGCGAGGGAACATACGCGGCAGCTTTCGTGTGCGGTATGCAATCTGCGGCATTCGCCACAAATGATCTTTATCAGTGTATAGAAGTCGGACTAAGCTGTATTCCCGACAGCTCAAGAGTAGCAAAGAGCGTAAGAACTGTTATTGACTGCTATAAGGCAGGCAAGAGCTGGAAGGATGCAAGAAACACAGTGCTTGAGATGAATTCCGATATAGGAAACGGTTGGTTTGAAGCTCCGTCAAACGTAGCATATACCGTTCTCGGTCTCATATACGGAGAGGGCGATTTCAAAAAGTCGATGCTTACCGCTATCAACTGCGGTGACGATACCGACTGCACAGGCGCAACCGTAGGTGCGACCCTCGGTATACTCTTTGGCACAGCGGGAATTCCCAACGACTGGGCAGAATACATAGGCGATAAGATAATTACCGTATCATTGATGCGCGCAGGCGTAGGAAATACCTTCCCCAAAACCTGCTCCGAGCTTTCCGAGCGAGTTATAAAGGTAGCTCAGAGCGTATGCATTAGCCATAATATCGCCTACGAGTTTGCGAAAAAGGATTGGGCACAGACGTGGCTCGTTCCCGAAGAAAGCGAGTGCGATGGTGCGTTTGAAAACCTCAAGATGCGTGCGGAAAAATGGATAAAGCCCGAGCTCAGCGCGCTGAAGCCCTACACCATGCACTTTGAAGAGCGTTTCCTTAAAGCTGACGTGGTTCTTTCCGGTGCCGATATAGCCCCTGAGGGTGAAGTAAATATGGAGCTTGATCTTTCTGCCAACGTGTGCGCTTACGATCACAGGCAGTTCGGCGTATCGCTTCGTTGGATACTTCCCGAGGGCTTTACTGTAACGGGAAAAACAAATGCTATGATAAAAAGACCTTGGGAGGCTGCTACACACGGTACAGGTCACACCGTGCTGAATTATACTATCAAGGCGGGAGAAACAGTTGCATCCGCTAACCGTATAATTCTTGAAGTAACCAGCCCCGCAAGACCTACCGCAATGTATATATCTTTTGTTCTACTGGGATAATTGAATAACGAAAACGGCGGCGAAACCCAAATTTACGGTTCCGCCGCCGTTTATTCCACAGAAGGCTATTCCCAGATCACGATCTCCCCGTCAACGTAATGCCAGAAGTTTCCTGACTTTGCAGGCTCGGTTTCCGAGTATAGATAATGTACGGCTTTATCGTTGAAATTATCGACAGGTCTTATGCCGCCCTCTTTATATGTTTTGCTCATATCAACGTTTTCCCATTCCTCTGAATTATGGCAGAAGAATACGTTGAAATCTCCGTTCCTTGCATTTCCGTGGCAAAGAATTTTTGTAACGTCACTCTCTATTATCACATATTTTAAGGACGTACACGCATCAAAATTGATATGAAGCTCTGTCACACCCTTTGGAATATACATTGTTTCAAGAGTTCCGAGGTATGAGAAAGCCATTGTATCAATGAAAGCTACAGAGCCGTCACTCGGTATTTCGCTGCATACAAATGCCTGAACAAGTGATTTTGCATCCGTTTCAATAAGGCAGGTGCCTGCGGCGTGAAATTTTTTATTGTTTGCATCAACCGTAATTTTGGTAACTCCGTCCATACCGCCGAGAGCAAGAAAATTAATGTGTTCAACGTTCGGACCTATGCATATCTCGGTTATATTCTCTTCATTTAGTAGGGCTTTGCTTTTAAATAGCTTGGTATCGCTGTGAGCAACGAGCTTATCTCCGCCCGCGGAGCTGCATAAAACAAGATACGGTTTCTCTTCGTTTCCGAGATAATTCATTCCCTCGTATACGTTGTAGGCGATGCTCGGGCAGTTATTAAAAGCATTGTATTCTATGAACTCTATGCTGTCGGGAATTGTTATATTGGTAAGCTTTGTACAGTTCTCAAAAGCCTCGAGACCGATCTCTTTAACTTCGCCCTCTATTATTACGTCGGTAAGCTCGGTGCAGCTCCAAAATACCGCGTCTCCAATCTTTTCAACGTTTTCTTTGATAATAACTTTTCTCAACTTGTAGCAGTCGGCAAAAGCGCAATTGAGAAGGCGAACGTTTTTTATCCCTCCTCCGATAACTACCGTTTCAAGCTGTGTATTGCAGAATGCATAATCGATCAGCTCCACGCTGTCGGGAATTGTAATGCTTTTTAATCCGGTATATTCAAAGCCGCCGTTAAGTACCTTTAAGCTCTGCGGCAGCGTGATGCTTTCCAGAGCCGAACAATAAGCAAACGTTCCGTTTAATTCCGTTATTCCCTCGGGAATATTTACCTGAGATAGCTTTATACAGTCCATGAATGCAGATTTACCGATAAAAGCTACCGTGCTCGGTATACGTATGCTCTCAATTGCTGTACCCGCAAAAGCATAGTCACCGATGTGAGTCAATGCTTGCGGAAGCTTAACGGTGCGTAGATTAGTGCGATGTTGAAAGGCTTTATCACCTATTTTCGTAACACTGTCGGGGATTATAATGCTCTCTACCGTATCATTTGAACCAAATAATAACTTTGGGGTGCAAAAGGCTTCGTTTCCTATCTCTGTTACGGGTAATCCGTTGTATATACCGGGAATTTTAATCTCTTTTATATCCTTGCAATTACCTATGCCGGAAACGATATAGGATTTGCCGTTTTTGGCAAGAGTGAATTCAAGATTTACGGTTTCGTAGTCTATACCGCAATCCGAGCAAGGCTCGCCCGATGCCTCAAAATGATGAGGCATCGGCTCTTTCTCATACTCGCACCCACTACGGGTACATCTGTATACGTGATTTTCTATGCTTGCAACACAGGTTAGGTTGTGCCCGTTAGGCGAACAGCTTTCGTTATCTCGGCTGTTATCGACCTGACTGTTATTTCCACGGCTGTTGCAAGCGGTCAGGACAAAAAATAAGCATGCTAACAGAAAGAGTAATATTTTTTTCATTTGTATTTAAACCTTTGCTATCTATCATATTGGGAGAATAGTAACGGTTAAAGTTACATGGTCTGACTCAATTCCGTCAGCCCATTCATCACCATCACCCTCAGCCGGCAATAAATACATTACAACGTAATAGTTAACGTTTGAGCTTAATGTATCGGGGTAGGTATCTCCCTCGCCTGTGATCACTTCACCGGCATAACCGGTGTTAGTTGTTGGATCCATAAAATATACTCTCATAGCGCCCGAACCTTCTGTATTTATGACGTAATCTTCATCAGGGTCAGGCTTAAATCTAAATACAACAGCGGGAGAATTGGTTTCAAAATAAAAGTCGGCTGTAGCAGTATAACCCTGCGTTATATCCTCGTATTCATATATTGGAGTGCCGGTGTTAAAAAATCCATCGGTTTTCGTTATGGATATTCTTATCGGAGTATTTTTTTGTGGAGTTATCCGAAGTGTATAGGGGGAACTGTCAAAATCATACTGTATAAAAGTATTATTACCGTGCCCTTCTCTGCTGGCGGAAACTGCGACACGTTCGCTTGTGGTTGCATTGTATAGTTCTAAACGAGCTTGGCGAGTAGGTCCTCCAAACGTTTGGATTATATGATTTCCTGAGCCAATGCTAAGGGAAAAATCGTAGGATACTCCTATTGAGTGCTCGGTCAATTGGAATTCACAATAATTTTCATTCACGTGAATATATCCACCGGGAGTAATTGAAACCGGTGTATCAGCACTTGCGGGTACGCTGAAAACGGATAGGCTGGCTATAACTATAGCAGCGAAAAGTAGTAAGCTTATTTTTTTATTCATAATTATTTTTTCTTTCATTTCTATATGTTTATGAAATTTTATCCGAAACGTGAAAGCTCCTCTCGCATTATCAGAGAGGAGCCGAGGTGCGAATCAGAAGTACCCTCCCACGGTTTATAAATTCGGGTAAAACAAACTTTCTATTCATTCGGGTCTACCTCCTGCAAAATTTATTGCCGTAGGCTTGCGTGTTCGACTCTCTTACGGCTAAACAAAAAGGCGCAGCTGCGGCTTTTTGCCTGACAGTCTGCGCTTAATAATTTGGAATTATATGCACGTGACAGATAACTGCCAGGCACTTTTTTGACGTTATAAAATCGTATTCTTGCTTTAACGCAATTCCAATCGCGTTAAAGCTTACGCTTCTGCACAGCGTCTTGTTTTACAGTAAAATCGCTATATCTTACCGTTAAGCTTACTTTGCAAAGTATTTGTAATAGTGCTGCCATGTATAATGATTAAGGAAATCATTTCTGTATTCTTCCTTACAATATATAAGGCAACCCTCAGGTGCACCCTCCATAAGTCCGTTGGGCATATTTTCACCCGGAAGAGTGACAAGGCAATCGGTATCAAATTCAATATTTATTGCCTGTAGCTTAGAGCATCCTCTGAAAGCGCAATCATCAATACTGCTGATATTGCCGCCTATTGTTATAGAGGTAAGATTTTTCAGTCCCGAAAGCACGTCACCGCGCAATATTATTACAGGCGAGCCTTCGTAAGTTGACGGTATAACGAGCGTATCACCCTCAAATGCCAAGCCCTCATCGGAAAGCCCGATGATAGCCGCACCCATGACCGTATCTCCATTCATGAGCATCTCGTACTCAAATAGGGAAGCATAAGTGTTGTCGC
>CAZTWE010000085.1:0-7462 GCA_964617165.1 uncultured Ruminococcus sp. | reverse complement strand
CCCTTGGCTAACAGTTCCTACTGCCAAGTCTGTAGCGGACTTTCACCGCCAAGTGATTGCGCATGCCGAGTGCACCATAAAAGTCCGTCACTGCATCTGCAGCAACGGACTTTTTGCTTATTTTAATCTGAAAACCTTTTTTGCATTTGCTTCTGTGATCTGAGCGGTTTCATCCTCGCTAAGACCTTTGAGCTGTGCAAGAACTCTGTTTGTATAAACCAGATTTCCGGAATGATTAAGTGTGCCCCTTTTAGGATCGGGTGCAAGATACGGACAGTCTGTTTCTATCAGCATCATATCGTTAGGAATACTCAGTGCGACCTCTTTCGGACGCCTTGCGTTTTTAAAAGTAAGCGTGCCCGAAAACGAGATCATATATTCCATTTTTATAAGCTCCTCTGCCATTTCGACAGAACCCGAAAAGCTGTGAAGTATTCCGTGTACGTTTTTATATTCGCGAAGCACTTTCATTATATCCTCGTGAGAATCTCTGTTATGAATGACAACGGGGATATCAAGTGCCGAAGCCAACTCCATTTGCGAACGGAAATAACGCATCTGCTTTTCCTTGTCGGTATCGGGATAATGGTAATCAAGACCTATCTCACCGAGAGCAACGCATTTATTCGTTTTATCTTTGATAAGAGCTTCTATCAGCGAAAGCTCCGAATCAATATCACCGAGAAATCTTGTATCGGACGGATGTATTCCCAAAGCGGTATACATTTCCAGATATCTTTTCGCCTGAGTTATCGCCGCTATACAGGTTTCGGGGGAGGTGCCGACGTTTACTATTCCGCAAATGTCATTGCCAAGGTGCGCGGTGATAAATTCATCGGCTCCGCCTGAGGATTCCTGTGCAAATCTCTCGTCATAGTAATGCGCGTGTGAATCAAAGTATTTCATCAGTGTATTCTGTCACCGTTTTTAGCGGAGTGATCAAGGAATACGACCTTCACATCCTCCTCACCCGATGCAAGGATCATGCCGTATGAATCTACACCGCAAAGCTTAACGGGCTTCAAGTTGGTGACGAGCACCACTTTTTTACCTATCAGCTCCTCGGGTCTATAAAATTTCGCTATTCCCGAAACGACCTGACGCTTTTCAAATCCGAGATCTACCTGAAGCTTTAAAAGCTTCTTTGCCCTCGGAACCTGCTCACAAGCAATTATCTGTGCTACGCGAAGCTCAACCTTGGCAAAATCATTAATACCGATCTCAGGCTCATGCTCGGGCTCGGGCACAGTCTCTTCCTCTGCTGCCGCTGCCGCCTTTTTCGCTTCAAGCTCATCGAAGAATTTCTTTTCATCAACTCTTGCGAAGAGCGTTTCCGCCTCACCGAGAGCCGCTCCCGACTCAAGAGCGCCGAACGTTGCAACGGTTGAATAATCCTTTTTATCCGTGCCAAGTTGGCTGAAAATACGCTCAGCGGTTGTAGGAAGATAAGGAGTCAGCACAACTGCTGCTATTCTTACAGTTTCAAGCAAATTGTATATAACGGTTGCAAGGCGGGGCTTGTCCTCTTCATTTTTTGCAAGGACCCACGGTGTTGTCTCGTCTATATATTTATTTGCGCGGCGCAAAGCCGAGAAAAGAACGTCGAGCGAGTCGGCAACGTGATAAGCTCCCATCAGCTCACGTGAAGAATTTACCGCAGAGATCATAACGTCCTTGAGATCTGCATCAAGCTCTGTTTGCTCTGTCGGGGTAGGAACGATGCTGCCAAAATATTTCTTTGTCATAGCATGCGTTCTGCTGACAAGGTTTCCGAGGTTGTTTGCAAGATCGTTGTTATATCTTGTTATTACGTTTTCGTAGGTTATCGTACCGTCAGCATTGTAAGGCATCTCGGAAAGCGCATAATAACGTACACCGTCAACGGAAAAATACTCTGCAAGCTCATCCGCATAAATAACGTTTCCGCGGGATTTGGACATCTTATCGCTTCCCGAATTAAACCAAGGGTGTCCAAACACCTTTTTGGGAAGAGGAAGATCGAGTGCCATGAGGAAAATAGGCCAATATATAGTGTGGAATCTGAGAATATCCTTACCTATTATGTGAACGTCGGCAGGCCAATACTTTTTAAAGCTTTCGCTCTGCTCGTCAAAGCTCTTATCGGGATCGTATCCGAGCGCTGTGATGTAGTTTGTGAGAGCATCAAGCCAGACGTAAACAACGTGTTTCGGATCGAAATCGACGGGAATTCCCCACGTGAACGACGTTCTTGATACACACAGATCCTGTAGACCGGCTTTGAGGAAGTTGTTTATCATTTCCTTTTTTCTGCTCTCAGGCTCTATGAAACCGGGGTTATCCTCGATATGCTTCATCAGTCTGTCAGCATATTTTGACATTCTGAAGAAATATGCTTCTTCCTGAGCTTTTACTACGGGCCTGCCACAATCGGGGCATTTTTCCCCCTCTGCCTGTGTGTTTGTGAAGAAGGATTCACAGGGAGTGCAATACCAACCCTCGTAATGTCCTTTATATATGTCGCCCTTATCGTAAAACTTTTTGAATATTTTTGCTACTGCGCGCTCGTGATAATCATCGGTGGTTCTTATGAAGTAGTCATGACTCGATCCCATAAGATTCCATATTCCTTTTATCTCTTCTGCAACGTTGTCAACGTATGCCTTGGGAGTTATGCCCGCATCCTTCGCGCAATTCTCTATTTTCTGACCGTGCTCATCGGTACCTGTGCAAAGAAAAACATCCTTTCCCATCTGACGCTGAAATCTCGCAAAGGCATCTGCCATAATAATTTCGTAAGTATTTCCGAAATGCGGTTTTCTGGATGCGTAAGCTATCGCAGTGGTTAAATAAAACTTTTCCATAAAAATCCTCCATGCCGCCGACAGTGTTTTAACGAATGGGTCAAAGCAAACTGTTGGCGTTATTTGTTCAATTCATTATTTTAACATATATTAAAAAATAATTCAATATTTTTTTGCTATTTTCGAACGGTTTTTAAAATTTTATTTTGTATAGATGCAAAATTGAGTGCAACGGTGTTGTAAAATCCGATAATTTATGTTAAAATAAGAAGCAAAAGGAGCTGCTTATGGATATTAAGAACAAATTTAATCAAAAAGATATCATGCATGCCGCAAAAAACGTTATGCTCGTAGTATTCGGTACTGCGATACTCGCCTTCGGCACTGCCGTGTTTATGATCCCCTACGATCTCGTTGCGGGAGGAATTTCCGGAATAGCGATAGTCATTGATCTGCTGATCCCGGAAAGCATGTCATTTATTACCGTAGATCTTATAATAACCGTGCTTACCTGGCTGCTTTTCGCCATTGGGCTGATAACGCTCGGCAAATCTTTCGCTTTAAAAACACTTATATCTTCCATAGTATATCCCCCATGCATTTCACTTTTCATGAAGCTTGTATCGCCTGACGTTCTGGGCGGCTATTTCTACATGCAAGGCGGAGAATACCGGGAAATATCTTTCATGCTTGCCGCTGTTGTCGGCGGTGTTCTTGTAGGCATTGGGTGCGCTGTTGCATTTCTCGGAGGCGGTTCAACGGGCGGCACTGACGTCATCGCATTCCTTATATGCAAATTCTTTCCTAAATTAAAAAGCTCAAAGGTGATATTCATTATTGATGCAGCTATAGTTGTTTTAGGTATATTCGTTGTAAACGATATCACGGTATCACTACTCGGAATACTTTGCGCACTAGTCGGAGCATTACTTATTGACAAAGTATTTCTCGGAGGAAGAAAAGCCTTTATCGCTCATATAATTTCGGAAAAATACGATGAGATAAATCGCCTGATAATCGAGCGAGTGGAACGCACTACTACTATAGTTGACGTTATCGGCGGATATACAAACCAAAGCAAAAAAATGCTTATACTCTCATTTACTATGTCTCAGTATTCGGAAATTATCAACATCATAAACATAACCGATAAAAACGCATTTGTCACCGTGCATCGGGCGCACGAGATAAACGGTGAGGGCTGGACAAGGTAACTTTTTCGGCAAAATTTGCGGCAAAATTTGTCTAATGTTTCAAAATTTGTTATGTTAATCTATTGACAAAACCAAAGTTATGGTGTAAAATATATTAGTTTTTAATATAAAATAATTATTATCTAACTTTTCGGAGGAAAAAACAATGAGTCTTATTAAATGCGAGCTTACTGAAAAGTCCGGCTTTAAAATGGAGTTTTCCGTAAGTAAGGAAGTTTATGACAAGGCTGAAATGGCTGCATATAAGAAGACGGTTAAGAATCTTAACGTTCCCGGCTTCAGAAAGGGTAAGGCACCTAAGGCTATCGTTGAGAAGCTTTACGGCAAGGGAGTATTCTTTGAGGATGCTATCAACAGCTGCATTCCCGAGGCTTTTGATGCAGCGGTTAAGGAAGCGGGTATCACTGTTGTAGGTAATCCCTCTTTCGATCTCGTTTCGAACTATGGCGATATAGTTCTCTCTGCTGAAGGCTTTGTTAAGCCCGAGGTTACTATCGAAGGATATAATGGTATAACAGCTCCGAGAAAGGTGGCGAGAGTTACCAAGGCTCTCATCGAAGCTGAGGTTGACAGTGCGAGAAAGAGACTTGCAAGAACCGTTGAGGTTACCGACAGAGCAGCAAAGAACGGTGATATTGCAAATATCGACTTTGAGGGCTTTGTTGACGGTGTAGCATTCGAAGGCGGCAAGGGTGAGGGACATGATCTCAAGCTCGGCTCAGGCACGTTTATTCCCGGCTTTGAGGCACAGATCGAAGGCAAGAACATCGGTGAGGAATTCGATGTTAACGTTACGTTCCCCGAGAACTACGGTGCAAAGGAGCTCGCAGGAAAGGCTGCTACCTTCAAGACCAAGCTTAACGGTATAAAGGTTGAGGAGCTTCCCGCTGCTGATGACGATTTTGCAAAAGACGTATCTGAATTTGATACTCTTGATGAATACAAAGCTGATATTAAGGCAAAACTTGCCAAGAAGAATGAGGAGCAGGCCGATCAGGAATTCGAAAACGCTATCGTTGAGGCACTCCTTGAGAAGCTTGTTGCGGAAATTCCCGAGCCTATGTTCGTAGCGGAGACGGAAAACTTCCTTCGCGATTACGACAACAGACTCAGAATGCAGGGCCTTGATCTCACAAAGTATACTCAGTACACAGGTATCACTCTCGATGCTCTTCGCGCTCAGTTCCGCCCCAATGCAGAAAAGCAGGTTAAGCTCAGACTTGCACTTGAAAAGATCGCTGAGCTTGAAAAACTCGACGTTACCGAAGAAGAGATCGATGCAGAGTACACAAGAATTTCCGAGGCATACAATGTACCCGTTGAAGACGTTAAGCGTATGGTAGCAGTTGAGGACATCAAGGCTGATATGCTCGTTGCTAATGCTATGAAATTTGTTAAGGATAATGCAAAGGTTGCAAAGTCTACCAAGGCAGGTTCCGAAGAGTAATCTAAGCAATTTGAAGCAGCCGCAGGTTTATGCTTACGGCTGTTTTCAATTTAAATTATAATTTATGGAGGAATTTTTTATGGCACTCGTTCCTGTTGTCGTTGAGCAGACCTCTCGCGGTGAACGCTCATTCGACATTTATTCAAGACTTCTTAATGACAGAATTATTTTCCTTTCCGACGAAGTAAATGACGTAACTGCTTCGCTCGTTGTTGCTCAGCTTCTCTATCTTGAAGCACAAGATCCCGATAAGGACGTTTATCTCTACATCAACAGTCCCGGTGGCTCTATTACCGCAGGTATGGCTATTTATGATACCATGAACTATATCAAGTGCGACGTTTCAACTATCTGTGTCGGTATGGCTGCATCAATGGGCGCATTTCTTCTTTCAAGCGGTGCAAAGGGCAAGAGATTTGCACTTCCGAATGCAGAGGTAATGATCCACCAGCCTCTCGGCGGTATGCAGGGGCAGGCTACCGATATCAAAATCCATGCCGATCGTATACTTAAAATCAAAAACAAGCTCAATTCCCTCCTCGCACAGCAGACGGGTAAGCCCATAGAGGTTATAGAGCGCGATACCGAACGCGACAACTTTATGAGTGCTGACGAGGCTCTTGCTTACGGACTTGTTGACAAAGTAATCACCAAAAAGGAACTTTAATATGGCACAGAATTCAAACGGCGGAGCTCGCAGATGTGCTTTCTGCGAAAGAACCGAAAATGACGTAGCAATTCTCATCCCATCAAGAGACTCTAAGACTTATATTTGCGAGCATTGCACAAGTCTTTTCGCTGATTTTCTTGAGGAAAATTACGCTGAAGTTCTTGACACTCCTAAAAAGAAAAATGTGTCGGGACTGACCTTGAAGGAGCTTCCCCGCCCCATGGAGATCAAGGAAATGCTGGATACCTACGTTATCGGTCAGGACGCTGCAAAGCTTGCTCTCTCGGTTGCCGTATACAATCACTATAAACGTATCATCTCACTCGATCAGAATGGCTTGGGAGAAAATGATGAGTCTGCTGATGAGTTTGAAGACGTTGAGATACAGAAATCCAACGTTCTTTTGCTTGGCCCGACGGGAGTCGGAAAAACTTATATAGCTCAGACTCTTGCAAAAACATTTAAGGTTCCCTTTGCTATAGCGGATGCCACAACACTCACAGAAGCGGGATACGTAGGTGAGGACGTGGAAAACATACTTCTCCGACTCATTCAAGCCGCAGACTACGATATTGAACGCGCCGAGCACGGTATTATCTATATAGATGAAATAGATAAGATCGCAAGAAAGGGAGAAAACCGTTCGATAACGAGAGACGTTTCCGGAGAGGGTGTACAGCAAGCACTTCTCAAAATTCTTGAGGGAACGGTATCTAACGTTCCTCCGCAGGGCGGAAGAAAACACCCAAATCAGGAATTTATACAGATCAATACAAAGAATATACTCTTTATATGCGGCGGTGCGTTTGACGGTATAGAGGATATCATCGAACAACGGAACGGATCGCAGCTGATCGGTTTCGGTACCGAAAAAACTACAAAAAAGGAAAAGATTGAGAAAGGCGTTTACAAGGACGTTATAGCACATGATATTGTGAAATACGGACTTATTCCCGAGCTGGTCGGCAGATTGCCTGTTATCGTAACGCTCGATAACCTTGATGAGGATGCTCTTGTGAGAATTCTCAAGGAACCAAAAAATGCCGTCTACAAGCAGTATCAGAAGCTTTTGAAAATAGACGGTATCGATCTTGAATTTGAGGATGAAGCTCTGAATGAGATTGCAAAGCTCGCAATTGAGAGGCAAACAGGGGCGAGAGGTTTGCGTTCTATAATCGAATCCGTAATGCTGAAGCCCATGTATGAGATCCCCTCGACAGCGGGAGTGAAAAAGGTTATTATCACTCGCGGATTTGTCAAGGGTGAGGAAGAATTAAAGCTTATAAAAGAATAACCAAAGGGGCTGTCGCATTTAGGCGTAATCGAAAACAAAATTGGCGAGGTAGAA
>CAZTWE010000084.1:0-7571 GCA_964617165.1 uncultured Ruminococcus sp. | reverse complement strand
CAGTGTGTAACCCATTGCGGTGACGATCTTGAAAACATGATCCACATTCGGGCTTTGAATTTCACCTTTGAATATCTTTTGTACGGTGCTATAGGCGATTTCGGATCTTTCCGAAATTTGTGTGAGACTAAGATTCGATTTATTTTTCAACGCGTTGAGCTGGGTAATAATCATATTTGGTACCTCAATTTACCGGATTTGGTAAAGGAAAAACCGTGGAATTATCGGCGTTACCGGATTTGGTTGTTGATTTATCATTTCGTTTGGATTAAGATGCAGCCATCAAAATTGAAAGGGGTGATCCAATGAGAATCGACGATCGGAATAATGAACTTCGGAACGACATTCACAAGGGTGTAGATCGGATCGAGACGACCGAATATCTATTAAGGATCAGGCGGTTGGTGAGGTGGTGTTTGGGGAAGGAAGTGTGATACACATTCTCACAAACCAATACTAACAATTAAAAGCTATTTAACCATTTTTCATATTCTTCCTCATCTTCATATCCAGAAATAGCGCATCTGCATCCTTCGTGCATGGGAGGAGCGTTTACGCCTATTTTTAATTCTGAAAGCTCGAAATGTTTACCATCCAGCTTTTTACATTTTGAACAACAACCACTGTTAGCGATAAATTCATATTCCTCAATACCCATGTCTTCTAATTGATTTCTTTGTTCTAAAATCTGCCTTGCAACACTTTCAAGGGAATTGTCTCTTTTCGGGTTGTGAGATTTGATAACCTCAGAATGAAGCTCCATTGCAGCGATACCTTTTTTTGTCGGTTTATTATTTTCCCCCAAAAAACCAGCCTCGCGCAAACAATCAATTTCCTCTTCAAAATCAATACCATACTTATATTCAAAATATTGCGGAATATCCTTATCGGTGTATTTATTAAGCCAATGCAACATATACACATGACCTGGCAGAAGGTCATCATCGGCGAATCTTGTCATCATTTGTTTCGGAATAATTGATTGGGTCGGAAACATTTCTGCAATATCAATCCAGTCATTGTCTCTGTCTTCCGAGATATAAGGCTGTTCTGGGTAATCAAGATAATATTTTTTGATAATCTTTTTGCCTAATCGGTTGTATTTGTGTTTGACGTGACACATACCCGAAGTGTTCTGCGTATCATCTTCGTCAATTCCGTCCAATTCTGCACCGTTAGACCATGATCGCTCGTCCATATTTTGCATGATTTTATCGTTTAGCGTTGTCCCCAACTTTTCGTATGGATAATTAGTAACTTTTTCATTGATTTTATTTATATTATCACGAATAGTATTGGTATTTTCTTTTAGCACATCTCTAAGATTTTTTATAAATCCTTTTTTTCTTGTTCGCTGCTCTGCGCCACAATCATCTAAACAAAGTCCGCATTTAGGACAAAATTTAGCCCCCTCAACTTCGGCACCGCAATTTGTACAATATTTCATAACTTTATCTCCTTTATAAAACGCGGGACAAAGCAACAGCTTTGCCGAGGATCTTGATGGTTCCGGCATCGTGTTCGCCGTATACCATGGGTGGGTAATTGGTATTTGAAGCAATCAGAGTGATGTTATTATCGGAGATATAAACGTGTTTGAGAGTGGCTTCATCGTCGATAATCACGCAGGCAATTTCACCGTTTTCGACGGTATCCTGTTTGCGGATAAAGACGATATCGCCATTATTGATACCATCGCCGATCATGCTATCACCTTTGCATTTAAGGCAGAAATCAGCGTTAATAGCCCCATCGGCTTCTTGGTATGCGTTGTATTGTTGATCGGCAAAAGTGGGCTCACCGCAGGCAATCTCGCCAAGCATTGGCACAGACTTGGTTTTGATGGGAAGAACCCCTTTGTAGGATAAGCCATCGTCGTCCCAACCCATAAGATATGCCGGGGTAGTTTCAAGAGCGGCGGCGATCAACTCCATTCTATCGGAAGGAACCGCAATAATGTTGTTTTCATACCGGCTCAATGTCTGACGACTTACGCCAACAAAACAAGATAGATCTTCGAGGGTCATGCCTTTTTGCTTTCTCTTTAAGCGTATTCTTTCTCCAATACTCATATCGATCACTCCTTTATCGTGATTATAACATAAATCACACAAATTGCAACAAAAATTTCTGACAAACGGAGAAAAGTTACTTAACACGCAACAAAAACAATGCTATCATAATGGTACGTACTACGTACCAAAAATTCAAACAAGGAGGAAAGCTATGATCAATGTAGACAAAGTGCTCGGTCTTATGGCCGAAAACCACAAAACCCGCGGTGATGTCGCAAAAGAACTTGGAGTTGCCCCCAAAACATTCTCCGCGAAATTAAAAAAAGGCATTTTCAACAGCGATGAAATGGAAATTCTGATCGACCTTTTGAACATCGAAGATCCTGTTGCGGTTTTTTTTACAGATAAAGTTACGCGAAACGCAACAACACAAGAGATCGTGTGAAAATGAAAAAACTGAAAGAAGGTCAAGAAAAATGAATCAATTGCAAGTATTTCAAAACAACCAATTCGGTGATATTCGCGCCATTGTACAAAACGGTGAACCGTGGTTCGTTGCCGCCGATGTCTGTAGGGCGTTGGAAATCAGCAACCCTTCTGTGGCAATAGGAAGGCTTGATGAGGATGAAAAAATGACCCTAAGTTCAACAGAGGGTCATTCAGGCAAGCGTGGTGGAGCCCAGTTTCTCAACGCCGTCAACGAAGCCGGCCTATACACTTTAGTCCTCGGTAGCCGCAAGCCCGAAGCCAAACAATTCAAGCGGTGGATCACCCATGAAGTCCTCCCTTCCATCCGCAAGACCGGCGGTTACATTAAAGATCAAGAAACGATGAGCGACACGGAATTGATGGCAAAAGCTCTGATGGTGGCACAGCGACAGATCGAGGAGAAAAACCTCCTTATTGAGCAAATGAAGCCGGATCAAATCTTTGCCGGTGCGGTGTGTGCTTCGGATGATTCCATTCTTATGGGCGTCCTTGCGAAGATGCTGCGGCAGAACGGCGTTGATATTGGCCAGAATCGTCTTTTCCAATGGATGAGAGAAAACGGCTATCTGATCAACAGAAGAGGCGCCGACTGGAATATGCCTACGCAGCGCAGCATGGACATGGGGCTCTTTGAGATCAAAGAAACCGCGATTTCTCATTCTGATGGTCATGTAACCGTCAGCCGCACGGTAAAAGTAACCGGCAAGGGTCAGAAATATTTCATCAACATATTTTTGAGAGAGAAAAAATGAAAGGAGGAATAAATCATGGCACGACCTGTTGATATTCGAAGAATTGTAAATGACAACATCGCCAGCTACATGAAGGAGTACGAACTCACCGAGAATGATCTTGCTGAGATAATCGGTACGTCCTATTCTACAGCTCACCGCCGCTACAATGTTCTTGATGACGGAGCATTCAATCTGTTGCAACTGCAACGATTCGCCACTAAATGCAAATGCACCGTGGCCGATTTGGTAACGCCAAAAGAAAGCATGTCAGCAAGAGATGCCGAGATCGATGCAATGTTGAAGTGGTGGCGAACAAAGGGGGGCAAAGCATGAACAACTTACTTAACGGGACAAGCTGGGGCGAGCTCCCCGAAGAAGAAATGGATCTGCAAGTGCCGGAGTTCATGTTGAGCGACTACAGAACATTCTCGCTTGCTGTTCCCTGCTCCGTATACAGTGCACGGGCTGCGGGCAGAGTGAAGAGGCAGATCCGAGCGGAAAAGAAGCACCGCCGCGACTTCAAGAATGGCATTGCTTATATTGCAATTCTGTTCGGCCTGATGGCGGCAGCAAACCTCTTTGTAGAGTTGATCTGTGGATGAAGCATTACAAAGACTGCAAGATCAAGTTTCCGAATTGCCCCTGCAACACCTGCATGAAAGACAGGTTTTGGCCTGCCGACAACGGGAAAGAATGGCTTTGCTGCCACGAGCAAAAGCATCGGCGCAACTGTGAAGATGAAAAACCCTGCAAACACTATAAAAAAGAAAAAGCCCGTCCGAAGACGAGCCAGAAAAAACACCATTAATATCTTAACAAGTTGAAAGGAGATTGTCAAATGTATAAATGTGAAGACTGCAATTGTGTATTCGAAGAAGCCGAAAAACACAGACATATTAACCGAAGCGGCGAGGAACTTGACCCGCCCTCCTTCCATTGTCCCCAGTGCAAAAGCGAGTTCTTTCACGCGACAGAACATTGCATCGTATGCGATCAGATGAAAGATTTTCGCGTTATGAACGGTGACGTATGCGATGACTGCTTAGCGGATATCGAAGTCCGGATCAAGAATATCATATACCGCAATTTCAGCGTAATGGAAGTCGATGCCGCACGAAAACACTTGGAGATCGGAGGTATATTGTAATGGTGCATTCTATTTCCACCGCAAACATGACCCGTGCCGACTGGCTGGCAGAACGCCGAAACAGTATCGGCGGTTCGGAGATGGGTGCCATTCTCGGTCTGAATCCTTGGTGTTCTCCGTATACCGTGTGGGCATTAAAGACGGGTCTGATTTCGGAACCCGAAGATAATGAAGCCATGCGGCAAGGCCGCGACCTTGAGGAATACGTTGCCCAGCGATTCGCCGAAAAAAGCGGCTATAAAGTGCGGCGAGAAAATGCCATCGTTCGGAATGATGCGTTCCCTTACCTCCATGCCAATATTGACAGAAAGATCATTGGTATCAATGCGGGGCTGGAATGTAAAACGGCATCCGCATTAAACACGAAAGCCTACAAAGGCGGTGAGTTTCCCGAACACTATTACGCTCAATGCGTTTGCTATATGGCAGTTAAAGAGTTTGATCGTTACTATTTGGCCGTCGTGATCCTGGGCAAAGAGTTCAAAATCTATCAGCTCACAAGAATCAAAGATGACACCTGCCCCGAATGGTGCGAATCTTCGGTCTATGTCGGGGATGACGAAATCAAGGCCTTGCGGCAGATCGCTATCGAGTTTTGGGAAGGAAACGTACAGAAAGGCGTACCGCCCCAAATGGATGGCTCAGATTCTACAACCGAAACACTGCACACCATTTATGCCGAAAGCAACGGCGAATCTGTTGAGCTGATCGGCAGAAAGAAAGTATTTGAGCAATATTTGCTCTTGAATGACGAAATAAACGGCCTCAAAAAACAAAAAGAAATCCTTGCTCAAATCTTAAAAGATGATCTCGGTGAAAATGAAATCGGCACTTGCGACGGTTTCCGGGCAACGTGGAAACCGCAAACGCGAAAATCATTCTGCGAGGATGATTTCAACAAGGATTATCCCGATATTGATTTATCGAGATATTACAAATACAAAACATACAGAGTTTTGAATGTGAGAGGAGAAAAATAATGGCAAACATTATCCAAAAAGCGGCAGAAAACAATGCCGTAAGTGCAAATACAAAACCGAAAACAATGCAGCAGTACGTAAAAAGCATGGAGGCCGAAATCGCAAAGGCATTGCCCTCAGTGATCACTCCCGAACGCTTTTCGCGCATTGTGCTCACCGCCCTATCCACGAATCCTAAATTGCAGGAATGCACGCCGCAGAGCTTCCTTGGCGCAATGATGACCGCCGCCCAACTTGGCGTAGAGCCCAATACAGCACTGGGACAGGCTTATCTTATTCCTTTCAAAAATAAAGGCGTGATGGAATGTCAATTCCAACTTGGCTACAAGGGTTTAATTGACCTTGCATACCGCTCCGGGGAAGTAAGCAACATCCAGGCAATGGAAGTGTACGAAAACGATGTCTTTGAGTTTGAATATGGTCTTGAACCCAAATTGCGTCATGTCCCCGCAAAAACCAACAGGGGCGATGTGATTTACTATTACGCCATTTTCAAGATGAAAGACGGCGGCTATAACTTCGCCGTAATGAGCGTGGACGATGCCATTGCTCACGGCAAAAAGTTTTCAAAAACTTACGGCATTGGACCGTGGCAAACCAATTTTGACGAAATGGCAAAAAAGACCGTTTTGAAAAAAGTTCTCAAATACGCCCCTCTTAAATCCGATTTTGTCAGAGCTGTTGCCCAAGATGAAACCATCAAAAAAGATCTCTCCGACGATATGAGCTTTGTTCCCGATGATACTGTCATCGAAGCCGAAGCGGCCGAAGTTGTTGAAATCGTAAACGAAGAAACGGGGGAAATTATCAATGCTTAATTCTATCGTTGTGATTGGCCGCTTAACTCGCGACCCGGAATTGAAAAGCACGTCAAACGGCACCGCCGTTGCCACTTTCACCGTTGCCGTTGACAGAGATTTCAAAACCCAAAACGGCGAAAAGGAAACCGACTTTATTCCCGTTGTAGTGTGGCGTGCACAGGCTGAAAACTGTGGCCGTTACCTTTCCAAAGGTAAACTGGTTGCCGTTGAGGGTCGTTTGCAGATCCGCACCTACGAAGCCAGCGACGGCAGCAAGCGCACAGCAGCCGAAATTGTAGCAAATAACGTTCGATTTTTATCTCCTAGGGAAAACGGTACGGGAAACGGTATTTCGGGGAGTTTTGGGGCATATAACAACGCCACAAACGCTATCACTGACCCTTTGATGGAAGAAATAGAGCCTTTGGATAGCGACCTTCCTTTTTGACGGATAGCTTTTGCCGGTGGGGCGGCGGCAAAATAACATAAAGAGCAATTTGGATTTCCCTCTCTGATACGAAAATCACTCTCCTTTCAGCGACCACCGCCCCGGTCGTAAAAATAGGTGGAAAGAAAATGAAAAAAACAATAAACAGCAAACAGAAAGGTGCAAGGTTCGAACGGGCTTTAGCTTCAATCTTCCGCGAATATGGTTTCGAGGATTCCCGCCGAACAGCTCAATATTGCGGCAATTCGGGCGACGCTTCGGACGTGATCGGTTTGCCAAATATCCATGTGGAAGCAAAGCATCAGGAGAGAATGATGCTTTATGACTGGATCGCACAAGCCAGAAGAGATGCCGAAGCCAATGGAAAAGGTAATCTCCCGACCGTATTTCACAAGAAGAACAACGCAGAAATCCTTGTGACCATGACATTAACAGACTGGATGATCCTCTACCGTGAATATTACAGCGGATTGGAAATACAGAAAGGAGTTGAAAATGGCCGTTAAACGAATCGTAAGCACATCGTTCTGGACGGACGGAAAAGTTGACGAGTTCACGCCTGAAGATAAGTACTTCATGTTATACCTCCTCACTAACCCTTTCACCAAGCAACTTGGTATTTATGAGCTAAGCATTAAGCAAGCCGCTTTCCAGCTTGGTTATTCCATAGAATCCGTGAGAAACCTTTTAGACCGATTTCAGAACAAGTACGGGTTAATCCTGTGGTCAGAAGAAACAAGCGAGATTGCAATACTTAACTTCCTTCGACACAGCGTTATGAAAGGCGGGCGACCGGTAGAAGACTGCATCCGCAAGGACATCCAGGATGTGAAAAACAAGTCATTGATCGACGCGGTGTTCGACCACATCAAAGACAAAGACGGTTTGAATATCACCGTTCAAAAAATCATCAAGTCGTACAATGACAATGACAATGACAATGACAATGACAATGACA
>CAZTWE010000083.1:0-7633 GCA_964617165.1 uncultured Ruminococcus sp. | reverse complement strand
CGCCTTTACGTTTATTGAGTTGAAGTTGGGATTGGAATGGGGAGGTCTGTCACCCGCAAGATCGCAGTACGTTGGAGTAAGAGACGTGCATTTCGTTTCGTAAGATTGCGGCTTGCTTCCGGCTCGTGCCTCAGGGTCTGTGTTGAAGCTTGACATAGCCGCAAAGAAATTCGTATATTTGGAAAAATCTAAATATCTGTACAAATTGTAGCATGACGTTGTAGCCCTGAAGGTACGCCATACTATCTCTGTGCCGCCCATCTGATTGTTGCCGTATTCGGGAACGTTTACTATAATATCACCCGGGCGCATAAAATGAGATAAGGCTTCCATGTAAAGTATACCTGTACCTCCGGCATTCGTGCCGCAGTTGAGCACTTGATACTTGTAGTCAAGCTCTGCTTCGATATGCTCAGCCTTTATTCCGTACAGGCAGCTCGAACCGCCAACGAATAGTATGAGAGGCTTATCACTGTCCCTTGCCAGCACTACCTCAAATCTTGCACCGATACTTTCGGCGTAATTTATAAAATAAGGCGGCATTGCGGCATTCAGCCTCAGATTTTGGAACTTGTTGCAGTTTATAAAGGCATCATTCGGTATTGATGTAAACGTGTCAGTGATATAAAGAGTATTGAAATTGCTGCATCCCTTAAAGGCTCCGCTTTCCATGGTAAGGATCGAGGAGGGAATTACCAGCGTTTCAAATTTTTTGCTCAGAATAGAATTTGCGGCAATTTTTGTCACGGGCATTCCGTCTATCTTAGCGGGAATGGAAAGCTCACCGGCATCTCCCGTATAGCCCGTAATGGTTACTGTTTCGGCTGATTGATTTACGGTATACTCAAAGTAATCCGCATCAGTCCATTCCGACCATTGTGCGTAGAGCATTAAAACTCCGCCCTCGCTGGGGAGCTGCGCCAAACCTCCGGGGTTGATGGCAGTACCGCTACCGTCCTGATTTTCTGTAAATTCAAGTAGCGTATATCCCTCTCTGACGATAGTGCCGTCATCGGCTATCAGATTGGGGCATAAATGATTTATCGGGCTAAACTGCGTAATGATGGACGTGCTTGCGCCGTCTGCCGTAGTTCCGCCGTTCAGATCGTATTTTATGATAGAGTATCCCTCTGTAAGAAAATTGGGATAAAGCTTAACGTTTGAGTTTAATGTGAAAGAGTAATTATTGGAATAAGAGAGCACTTTTCCACCGTCTACGATCATTGCTCCGTCACTCCAACCTATAAAGGTCTGGTTTTGCGCAGGGATTGCCGATACGGATACCAGCGTGTTTTCAAGCATGCTACCGGGGCTTACGGAATATTCTACACTGCCAAACGCCTGATCGGGCTGCTCAATATCAAAGTTGTACATCATTGCGATGCATTTGCTTGATAAATTTACAGTGGTATTTTCTGTGCAGTTGCTTATTCTTACAACACCGTTTGCATAGCTTGCATTTTCACTGTCGAGACTGTCAAATGTGTAGTTGTCATTAAAAACTACGTTGAAGTCAACCGTTTCGCCGCTTGAAATCTTTATAGGATTTTGGCTAAGTATAACGCAGTTTTCATCTGTTATAAGCTCCACCTTGATATCGGATTTGGGTATTTCGTAATCGAGAAGCTCTGAATCATCGTTCTTTACGTCATCAGCATCTGCAATGAAATAATATCCCACAGCAAGACATCCGAGCAGAGTGATTATAAATACAATAGAAGAAATAATTTTTACCATATTTCCCTCCGTTTTGCTATACAATACTATAGTACCATATCTATCATCAATAATCAATAAAAATATTGCTTCAGACTGAAAGTTTGTGTATTTTGCACTGCCGTGACTTCGGTTTTATAGTCACATTTTATATAAATTAAAACGCTTGACATATGTAGAAAAATGTTTTATAATTTATATACTACACTAGGGAGAGAGAAAATGATTGTTTGGGGTTATATTGGCGCATTGGTATACGGTATTTTGTGCCTTTTGCTATCAATGGTTGTGTACAAGCTAGGAGTTCCGAAAAAATACACGAGAAAAATCGTGCATATTCTCATCGGTGCTGAATGGTTTATACTTCATCACACCGTGGGAGCGAGTATTCATTTCATAATTGTTTGTCTTATTTTCACCGCGCTTATTTGGGTGTCTTACGCAAAGAGCCTCATGCCTATGATCTCATCGGATAAGGATAATGCACCGGGAACCGTATATTTTTGCATATCAATGACGGTCATGGCAGTGATATCCTACTTCGTCAGCGATTTTGCGCTTGCATTCGGCATGGCGGTGCTTTGTACGTCTGTTGGTGACGGTTTTGCATGTGTAATCGGAAATCTTATAACCAAATGCAATCCCAAGATATATAAAAACAAGACTCTTATCGGAACTGTGGCTGCATTTCTGTTTTCTTTTGTCTCTCTTTTGCTGTTCTCATATTTCTATGAGTTGAATTTGAGCATCTGGCAGACTGCTTCCATTGCTCTTTTAGCGTCGGGACTTGAGCTTGTTACGGCGGCAGGTCTTGATAATATCACTCTTCCGCTCGGAACTTCGTTTTTTGCATATTTTCTGATATGCAATGACGGTGCAGGCAATTATATAATTCCTATAATCCTTACACCGTTTGTGATTGCACTCGCAAGCGGAAAGGGATTGTTGACGGCCAAAGGAATATTGCTCGCTGTTTTGTGTGACGTTGTCGTTTCGGTCGCACTCGGAAATTTTGGATTTGTTCTTCTTTTGGCATTTCTTTTGCTTAGCGTGGTCATAGACAAAGTAAAAAAGCATTTTGCGCACGGTGCTGATGAGATCAGCAAAAGGGGAGAGCAGAGAGATGAAATACAAGTCATTGCAAACGGAATTATTCCCATGGTCATGGCTGTGCTGTTTTTGATCTTCGGTCACAAAGCTTTTGTTGTCGGATATTGCGCTGCCCTCGCTGAATGCTTTGCGGATACCTCGGCATCGGGAATAGGAATACTTTCAAAAAAGACCTTCGACGTATTTAAATTCAAGCCTGTTAAGCCCGGGCTTTCAGGAGGAATGTCTCTGATAGGTACGCTCGCATCTTTGATTGCGCCCTTTGCGTTTTCACTGATATCGATAGCGTTCGGAGCTCTTGATTGGAAATCTTGGCTGCTGTGCGGCATCGCAGCTTTTATCGGAGCTGTTTTTGATAGCTTTTTAGGCTCGGTTGCACAGGCAAAATTCAAATGTATGACGTGTGGGGTCGTTACCGAAAAGAATATTCATTGCGGTGAGCCTACCGAGCACGTCAGTGGACTAAAATTCGTGGGGAATGATTTGGTAAACGTGGCATCATCGGGATTTTCTGCAATATTAGCTATAGTTTTTTTCCTGCTTTAATTACAAATTACAGGTTAAAATGATTGGTTTTGCAAAGGAGTGCAAATGATATGAAAAAAACGTATTCTATAATTTCGCATACGCATTGGGACAGAGAATGGTACTTACCGTTTGAACAGTTCAGAGTGCGTCTTGTCGACATGATGGATCATCTTCTTGATATACTTGAAAAAGACGATAACTATCGTTTTCACCTTGATGCTCAAACGATAGTTATCGAGGATTATCTGCAAATACGTCCGCACCGAAAAAAGGATATTGAGCGTTATGTAAGTGCGGGTAGATTGCTCGTAGGACCTTGGTACGTTCAAAACGACTTTCATCTTACGAGCGCAGAGGCAACTGTAAGAAATCTTATCATAGGCAAAAAAATAGCGAATGAGTATGGTGACAGATATAACGTCGGATACGCTGCAGATCAGTTTGGAATTTGCTCTCAGCTTCCTCAGATACTCAACGGCTTTGGCATAGATAGCTGTATTTTCGGCAGGGGCTACGGCAGAGGAGAGAGGCAGTTCTATTGGAAAAGCGAGGATGGCTCTACCATACTTTGTGAGCACATGGCAAATTGGTATAATAATTTGCAACGCCTGCCGGCTGATCCGCAGGCGGCAATCGATCTTACGCGTGCCCGCGCAAATATCTGCTTTGCAAATGCCAAAGGCAGCTCGGCTTTATTGATGAACGGAGTGGATCACCTTGAGGCTCAGGAGAATTTAACAGAGATAATAAGCGAAATGAGAGCACTGAAGGATGACGATGAAGAAATAATTCAGGACACCCTTCCGGAATACATAGCTCGGTTGAAGGATGAAATAAAAGAGCTTGGGCTTTCGTTTGAATGCTACATGGGAGAGATGCGAGATCTCGGTCAGAAAAAGGTACTTACAGGTACTCTATCATCAAGAATACACCTGAAGCAGCAAAACGTAAGGATGCAGACTGCTATTGAGGGAATTTTCGAGCCACAGTACGCCACGCTTGATGTACTTGGTATTACGGACTATCCGCTCGACTGGTCTGAATACGTATGGAAATCGCTGATCAAAAATCATCCGCACGATTCCATTTGCGGATGTTCGGTCGATGCTGTACATCGTCACATGGAAGACAGAACGGTTTGTCTTGAGGAGACTCTCGACGAACTTACTTGCAGAGCAGACGAAGCTTATATGCAGCATCTTGATCGTAGCGCTATCAACAAAAACGTAATTTTTATCACGTGCGTGAATAATTCTCTTTATACCTATGACGGTCTCTTTACAGCGGTTATTGACGTTCTTTGTTCTGAGGATGAGGGCAGCTTTACAATATCAGACGAAAAAGGAAGAGCTGTGGAATTTGAGGTAGTATCGATTGATAATGGAATAGGAAAACGCATACTTTCACCTATCAATCTTCCGGGTGTAAAACAGATCAATCGTTATACCGTACGTTTCCGCACCAAAATAAAGGGTATGACAAGGAAAACCTTGCTCTGCACTCCTTGTGTCGGCACGCTTGAGGTTACAAATAACACTAACAAGTGTATTCGTAAGCTTGAAAACGAGTTTCTCAAAGTTACTATAAATGAAAATGGAAGCGTAAATATCACGGATAAGCTGAGCGGTATTACGTATAAAAATGCACTTATCATAGAGGATAATTCAGATAATAATGATAGCGCTCTTTATTGCTATAAGCTCGGCGGTAAAGAGGATATCTTTACCACAGAGGGCGTAAAGGCAAAAATTGAGACAGTAATTGATACAAAACTGAAAAAGAGTCGCAGAATATCTTACGACTTAGATATCCTGCGAGGTGGAAATAGATATAAGTTGCCCATAGAGATAATGTTAACTCTTGAAGCAGGGTCAAAGCATCTCGGTGTTTCGGTAACACTTGATAACGACTACCCCGACCATAGAGTAAGAATATATTTCCCGACGGGGATAATGAGTGATATCAACTATGCGGGGCAACCCTTCGACGTTGTCGAAAGAAAGAAGGTAAGCGACTTTGAGGATGACGAGATGCATCCCAACACCTCGTTCGTTGGTATTGACGGTGACGGACACGGTGTAGCTCTTCTTAATAAAGGACTTTATGAGTACGAGCATATGACCGATGAAAACGGTACACTTGCACTTACGCTTTTGAGATGCGCGGGTTGCATCGGCAAATACATGGCTGGCGCGGAGACTCCGGAGGGGCAGTGCATTGGTAAATACACGTTGGAGCTTGCAATTTATCCGTATATCGGTGATCGCTTAAGCGCGGGTGTTGTCGAGGAAGCCGATAAATTTATAAATCCTCCGTACACTGCGGTTCAGCATAATGATTACAATAAGTTCGTCGGTGGCAGACCGTTTGTTCAGGCGGCCGGGGTTCCGGCAAACTTTTACCGTCCGCTTGAGAGACCCGAGATAATTGTTCCTCTTGAAAATACTATATTTGAGATCTCTCAAAGCTCGGAAAATGCTATGATGCTCTCGGCATATAAAGGCGCGGAAGACGGCACAGGTCAAATTATACGCATGTATAACACAACCTCTGAGAGTGTAGAATTTTCACTCAAGATTAAATATAAGGTAAAGAGCGCGTGGCTATGCGATCTTTGTGAACGGGAAAAACAGAACTTGAAAGTAAGTAGGGGAGGGAAGATTGTTATCAAAGCTCTTCCAAAACAGATAGTCACAGTAAAGCTTTTGTGAAATTTAATTGGCACCGTTTAGTTTGTAATAGCTATGCAGGGTTTGCGTTGGGTTATTGTATTTATTTTTTCTCCAATGCAAACTCTGCGATAAGCTTTTTTATCGCCTCAAAACGTTTTTTATCAAACTTATATAGTTTTCTCGCCTTTACGAAGTTTTCGCTTCCACGCTTTTCATGAGCATACCGAGGTATAAGTTGAATGTGGTAGTGATTGTTAGGCCCGTCGCACATCGTACATAAGTATACGCGCTCGCATCCGTAAACTTCACGTATTATTTGCATAAATCGTTTAGCAAAGCGTAATATTTTCGCATTGAGAATGTCGGGGGCTTCGCTCATATCGTGATAGTGTTTAATCGTAGAAATACACATGTGACCGTCAGCTCTGGGGTTTCCTACTAAAAAGCACTCGATATCGTCATCCTCGTATAACAATTTGTCAGAGTTGTCACCATAGAGTGCACCGCCATTTTCACGGTTGAAGCAAGTAGGGCAGATTCCCATATCCACAAGCTCACCGGGCGATAGTTTTAATAATTCTTCCTTATTCATTTATATATCCTCCAAATAGTATAAATGCTGATAACATCAACGATCCAAACAGCTACTATACGGCATTATAACATAAAAAATACAAATATTCTACGGTTTTACCAATATTTATCTTGAAAATCCTTTCATTAGACCGCATCGGTAGGGCTCGCATACGAAAAAACTTCCGATAATACGTGCAAAATCACAGGTATTGGAAGCTTCACGTGAGCGGCACTTGTTATCCCCCACTCAAATAGACGGTCCTTCGGTTACGGCAATAGGCGAAAATGCCTTTAGCAAGTGTGAGCAGATAACCTCAGTGATTGTTCCTTATGGGGTAAATAGTCTTGATTCGCATGCGTTTTATCGCTGCGCAAAGCTTGTTGATATCAAGCTTCCAGCAACTCTTGATAAGATGGAAACCCGTGCGTTTGAGCACTGTACGAGTCTCAAAGAAGTCGCAGTTCCCGGCGGTTTCAGAGAGATTAGCTCGTACGCAATTGTTTAAGCTGGACGGTACTTTCCAAAGCTGTACTAAGCTTGAAAAAATCGTAATTTCCGAGGGAGCCTCAAGCGTAGGCTCATCCACGTTTTATAGATGCGAGTATTTGAAAGACATCAAAGTTCCCGAGGGAGTGGAGAAAATTTGTGAGGATGCATTCGCACAATGCTGTTATCTGAAAATATTTCATTGCCGTCAACTCTTAAGACCATAGGCGAGAATTGTTTTGCGGGTACTGATCTCAAGGTTATGTACTACAACGGAACAAAAGATGAGTTTGATGCAATCGAGATTGGCGAAAATTGGAATGAGGAATAAGAACGTTAGAAGTAAAGTGTAAAGACAATTCTTTCAACATTTAATTCTGCGGCAACAGAAAACGTAAAAGTGCCGTCCGGTATTGATTTTAAATCCGGATCGGTAAAATAAACGAGTTTTATTTTATCATTTCGATGTCATAACGCAAAGGGGCTGTATCAAATGCAAATTTTAGAGCGTTTGAGACAGCTCTTTTTCTATGCTTTGAAGGAA
>CAZTWE010000082.1:0-8535 GCA_964617165.1 uncultured Ruminococcus sp. | reverse complement strand
GAGAAAGGAAAAAGTAATGTACTGTATAAATTGCGGAGCAAAGCTCTCGGAAGGACAGAATATATGTC
This sequence comes from uncultured Ruminococcus sp., assembly GCA_964617165.1. Taxonomy (GTDB): domain Bacteria; phylum Bacillota; class Clostridia; order Oscillospirales; family CAG-272; genus UBA1740. Next base: position 8,467 of record CAZTWE010000082.1, on the reverse strand, counting down.
CGATATGTAATACCCGAGTTTATCATCCGGATTTCGAAATACCTCAGAATAAAAGCACTTATCCCAAAACAGATTTCAAATCAGAGGAATTCAATTACCGTGGCTTGATGTTCGCGGTCACTGTGCTCTTCTTAATACCGCTCTTGCTTCCTGTTGTGTTGGATATAGGATGGAGCGGCGGCATTTTATGGTCGGGATATGTATTCGGCGGAGTCTTGCTTTTTTATATAATCTGCATCCTTCCTTTTTGGTTTAAAAAGCCCAATCCTGTTATCTTTGTTCCCACCTCATTTCTGGGAATAGCTTTGTATCTTTTGTATATATGCCTGCAAACAGGTGGAAATTGGTATCTTACTTTTGCAATGCCGATAACGCTTGCATTCGGGGCTATAATTTCTGCTATGACTGCCGTGCTCAAATACGTTAAGCGCGGTAGACTTTACACGGTAGGCGGAGTATTCATGGCTTTAGGCGCATGGACTGTTCTCCTTGAGCTTCTTATACGTTGTACATTTGATTATAACGCTCATTTCTATTGGTCTGTAACGTCATTTGGACTGTGTTTTATTATCGGTGCGCTTTTAATAACCATAGCGATCGTAAAGCCGTTTAAGGAATCGCTGAGAAGAATATTTTATATAGGAAAAATAACAGGCAGTGAAGATAACGGAGATTGATGATGGAAGTTTGGGATCTTTACGATAAAGACAGAATAAAAACGGGTAAAACGATGTACCGCGGTGATGCCGTACCCGATGGCTTTTACCGAATGGTGGTACATATTGCGATATTCAACAGCGACGGCAGGATGCTCATACAGCAAAGGCAACCCTTTAAGTCGGGCTGGAGCGGAATGTGGGATATAACTGTCGGCGGAAGTGCCGTAGCAGGTGAAAACGGCTCCGAAGCAGCGCACAGAGAACTTTTTGAAGAGATAGGTATCGATATTGATTTTTCTGATAAAAGACCGAATTTCACGTTGCATTTCAACGGTGGATTTGACGACGTATATCTTGTAAAGCATGATGTGGATATATCCCGTGTAAAGCTTCAGCAGAGCGAGGTTGCAAGTGTAAAATTTGCAACGAAGGAAGAGATATATTCTATGATAGACAACGGAGAATTTATCCCTTATCACAAATCCATGATAGATATGATGTTCTTTTTGAAGGACGTAAGAAGTGCCCATACCGCTTCTGATAAAAGCAAAACGAAAGCATAAAAGACAGGGAGGAAAAACTCTGTGAATATTTTGATTTTAAACGGTAGCCCAAAGGGCAAATGGAGTATCACGTTAAAAACGTCGGAATATCTCGAAGCCCTGCATCCCGAGCATACCTTTGAGGTGCTCAACGTCGGAGCGAGGATAAAAAGTCTCGAAAAGGATATGTCACAGGCGCGTGATGCGCTCTTACGTGCAGACGTTATCGTTTTCTCATATCCGGTGTACACGTTTTTGGCACCAAGCCAGCTTCACCGATTCATTGAGCTGCTGAAAACCTCAGATATTGACGTTTTGGGAAAATATGCAACACAGATAACGACCTCAAAGCATTTTTACGACGTAACTGCTCACAGATACGTTGAGGATAACTGCCACGATCTCGGCTTGAAATATATCAAAGGCCTTTCCGCTGATATGGATGACCTTACCACAAAGCGCGGTCAGCAAGAGGCTGATGCATTCTTTAACTATCTTATGTTTTCGATTGAAAATGACATATACGAGGAAAAAGCTGTTGCAAAGTGCGAATATACGCCTGTCAGCATTGACGTGTCGCAGATAGAGGAAAGCAAAAGTCGACCCAAGCATGGAAACGTTGTTATAGTTACCGATTGCGAAGAGAATAACACGCGCCTTTTTGCAATGATTGAGTATTTCAGATACAAGCTTCCTTTTTCAACGCGAGTCATCAATATCAACGAATGTAATATCATGGGCGGTTGTCTCGGCTGCTTTGGATGCGCAACGAACGGAAAATGTATTTACAAAGACAATTTCGATACGTTTTTACGGGAGGAAATACAGAGCGCGGATTCAATAATATACGCATTCTCGATAAAAGATCACTCAATGGGCTCTCGGTTTAAAATGTACGATGACAGACAGTTTTGTAACGGTCATAGGACCGTAACTATAGGTATGCCTGTTGGTTATCTTGTCAGCGGTCCGCTGGCTAACGAAGAAAATCTTTCAACCGTAATGGTTGCAAGAGCTGACGTAGGAAGTAATTTTCTTGCCGGTGTTGCAACCGATGAGGCAGACCCGTGTAAAAAAATAGATCAGCTTGTTGCAAAGCTTACGTATGCTCTGGAAAACAAATATCGCGTTCCGCAAAGCTTTTACGGCATCGGAGGAATGAAAATTTTCCGTGATCTTATATGGCTGATGCAGGGTATGATGAGAGCGGATCATAAATTCTATAAACAGCATAAACAGTACGATTTCCCACAGAAAAAAAGAGGCACTATGCTGAAAATGTACCTTGTGGGAGCACTTATTTCATCGCCTAAGATCAAAGCAAAAATGGGTAACAAGATGAATGAGGGAATGATAGCTCCGTATCAAAAGGTGATAGACGAGGCAAAGCAAAAAAATGGGTGAAGAAAGAGTTGATCACGCTCTCAAAGACGTATACGTGTTATACGATGAGGGCGTTTTGGCAGCTGCAACCTTACAAGCTGACGTTGCAGCCGAATACAACGAAAAATACGGCTACCGTATAAAGAAAGAAACCTCGGTATACGTAAAACATTTCGTGGCACTGTTTTATGATGACGGATTTGACTACGATTATCATGATTACGTCTGGTATGTCAGTGCTTCGGCAAATAGACTCTCCGACGGGAGCAAGGAAAATCTGACGATCTGTGTTTTGACAAGCTCTGCTGATGTTGTACAGGTTGCCGCGTGCTATTATATATCTAAGCTTGGGATTTATGAAAACGGTAGCATTGAAATCGGTGATTTTCACGGTATAAAGCTTTTTGACGCCTGCGAGCCCGAGGAGCTTGAAGCCATAAAAGCGGAAAGCTATTCCCCAAAGCCTTTTATAACCGAATTTTCGCGTAACTTGACGTGGGAAGTATACGGACTTGCCGAGGACTTGGCTGCGTGCGTATTCAAGCGTGATCATATACAGTCACCCGATGACCTCACGGACTATGAGACCGAGCTTTTTGAAAGCGTTAACGTCTTTATTACCGAAGAGCGTATCAAACGGCAAGAGGGTATATTACACTCGTGCTTTACGATTTGCGAATGCCTTTCAAACACGGGACTGTGCGTTTACGGTGATCTATGGAAGCTATATAAAAAAGCTTCCGGTAATGAAACGGAACAGCGGAAGCTTCTGGTATTATTGACTCATGTATACGGCTTTACGCATGAGCTTTTAAGAGATTTATATGAGGTGATAGTCAATAATGACGTGCCCGAAATTTATAGTTATGAAAAGCTATCGCCATCATAAAACGTCGTGTTGAATGCCAAATCAATGCGAGAACAATAAAAATAAAAGCACCGCATCCGAGCTTGCTTCAGCGTAGCGAAAGATGCAGTGCTTTTCTATGTCAAACGGATATTTTTCGTTTGTTCGAAAAATATGACGGCAGGTAAAACATAGCATGAATGAAAAGATATGCTACGTATACCATAACGGTTGCCAATATATCGGGAGTTGCCGCTCCGATAGGAGCAAAGATAAACGAGTTGAGCTTGAAGAACATGTAATCGGAGTTGATAGGGGAATAATTAACTGTATTGGCAGCTACCGAAACTATGAGGAATGGGATCGAGGGAACCAACAAATCCGTAAATTTCGTTACGCCTTTGTATGAGTGATAGCGGGAGAGGAGCATAACGAGCGCGGTGAATACCATAGCTCCGTGATAGAAAAACGTATGGAAGCCTGCGAAGGATATGCATGAGTAATTTCCGAGAATGGTTGCAGGATATACAAAGTTTACAGTTCCGCCAATGAGTCCCAGTGTACAAACGTATCCCGCCCCTGCGCGCCGAAGCAGCTTATTTCCGAATATAGCGAACGGCATTGCATACATGTAAATACTGCAGGGGTAAAGAGGCATTATACCTCCCCATTCGAAATTGACCGATGCTCCCGAGCAGCTTTCCCATACTATTTTTACGATTTCAAGCGCGACCATGCTTATCCATAAAACCGTGAACGTTGTTTTTATTGTGCTTTCACTCTTTTTTGCAACGAATACAGCGAGTGCTATAACCAGTGCAATGCAACACGCAGAAAAAATAAAATGTAAAGGTGTGAACATAGTTCCCGGCATTTTGTCTGCCGAGGGGAGAAAGTCTTTATGTGTGAAGAAATTTTTGATAAGGTCTGAAAAGCTCCACATGGTAATTATCCTCGTTTTTTTATTATTTTTGGAATGTTATAGAAAAAGTAATTTCCCCAAAACATGAGTATTGATTGAGCGAAAAATACGATCAGCATGTACAAATATTTGGAGTAGTTTATTATCGGTTCAAGTATCGGAAGCTTGAAAGCATGACGCAAAAACATGCAGTTTGTACCGATGGCTTCGTTCAAATACACAGATGGAATGCATGCGCAAAGTATGAATACAAAATATAATAGGCTATCCTTTGGTCTTGGAACGTACTCTTTTTTTACGAGAATAAGAATTCCCGTATAGAGCATTATCAAATGGTATATGAAGCTGTGCATTGAAGCGGGGTGCCATATCGGGAATATCCCGAGGGAGGTGCTTGGGTAAATAATAAAGAATGCCGAGGCAACTATTCCGCCCATCGTGATATAAGCATATCCCATTCTTTTCAGGGGCTCGTATTTGACGAATGTGAGCCATATTGCAAAGATGTAAAGACTGCAAAAATATAGCGGAATCCAACTGTCATACCATTGATTTTTTAATATCCTTAAAGATATTTTCAGTATCTCCATTACGGTAACCGCGATAGATGAGGCAAGTCTTACAGTTTGGAGCTTGTGCTTATCTATGTTTTTTGACAGACATATTAAGATTGCTGCTAAGGCAAAAAATAAAATTGCATAAATGAGGTGCGCTGCATTGAACATTCCCGCAATCTGATCGCCTGAAAAGTTATCGTAGAAAAATTTTTTCTCGCCCATATCGGGATCGATTATATTAAATAAGAGCAAAATAACCTCCGCTATATCACGTTTCTCAGCGAAATAATTATAGCCTCACCGATGCAAAAAATCAATTGAATTTTGAACTGTTAATAATATTTCATAAAGTAAATATCAGCCAATCCGATTTTTATAGCAAGGTAATTAAAGGTATTTTCTTGACAATTAAGAAGTTTTGTGCTAATATTGAATTACAAAAAAATACCGAGGTATACTCTATGAAAAACATTATAGTAGAAGGTCACAGAGGATATTGCGCAAAATATCCCGAAAACACACTTATTTCATTTGAAGCAGCTCTGGAGCTTGGCGTTGATGCGATAGAATTTGACGTTTGGCTTACGTCGGATAAAGTTCCGGTTCTTATGCATGACGGAAACGCTATAAGAACGTGCAAGGTAAACCGAGTTCTTCGCGATATGACTCTTGCACAGGTAAAGGAGCTTGAGCCTTGCTACGAAGATAAATTCGGAGATCAGTATAAAGGCAAGGGAGTTAAGGTTCCAACACTTGAGGAGCTTCTTATTCTTTGTAAGGAAAAACGCCCAGATATAAAGCTTGGCGTAGAGATAAAGGAGTATACCGAGGAAAACGTTGACCTCACCGTTGCGCTCCTTAAAAAATACGGATTTTTCGATACCTGCTATTTCTATGCTTTTAACGGACGGATCATAAAGTATCTGAAAGAGAAATATAACGGTAGAACTATGGGATATCCCGATTTCCAGATGAAAGAGTTTGCCCCCGATACTTACGATTACTACGTTGATATCGGTCTTGCAATGAATATAGTAAAATCCGAGATACTTCCTATTTATCAGGCAAAAAATCTGCCGATACACATGTACTGTGCAGACACCGAGGCGGATGTTCGCATGTGCATTGAACGCGGCGCAGATCTTATAACAGCTAATGATCCGGTTCCGCTTATGAAGGTTCTTGGAAGAATTAAATAAATTAAAAAAGGCTAGCTCAAATTCAAAAATTGGAGCTAGCCTCTTTTGTATCGGGGACGTAAGACGAACGTGCCTGCTAATAGACGTTATATCAATTGAACCTTAATTCCGCTTTTATTTGCATATTCTTCAATGTAAGAATCAGACGAGGCGGTAATAACAAAAGCATCGCTGCAACCGGCGAATACGTTGACACCGAGACCGATAAGCGAGTCCGTAGCAGTAAGGCTTTTAAGGTTGTAGCAATCCGAAAATGCATAGTCTGCTATGTAAGTAACAGAATCGGGAATAACAATGCTCTCAAGATTTTCGCACCCATCGAACACGTGACTTCCGATGTAGCTTAAAGAGTCGGGAAGTGCAATGCTTTCAAGATTATAGCATCCGTCAAAAGCATAATCCCAAATTTTATTGATAGGGCAGGGAATTGTAATGCTATCCAATGCCACGCAGCCGGCAAAGGCAAAATCCGAAATGGAAGTAACCGAACCGTCGTCAGGAATAATGCTGCTTTGACAGCCGAGGACGAGCGCACCTCTTTCAGAATCAATAACACAGTTTCCCTTGCTGAAATACTTAGGATTGTTTTTGTCAACCTCAAGCTTTTCAAGACTGCAACAGTGAGAAGCCGCATAATATCCGATTGAGTTAACCGAAGCTGGAATATAAATACTCTCAACGTCCGAGCACCACCGAAATGCAAAGCTTTCAATTGACGTCACCGAGCTTGGAATTTCCACATGCCTGTCAGCTCCGGTGTATTTTATAAGTTTTCCGTTTTCAATTTGAAAATCATTCATTTTGCTCATAATAATTTCCTATAAGTTACGTGATTTTAACTTTTTTACCATTATAACATATAATCTTGTGTTTTTCAAGGATTAAATTATTCCACTCTCACAACATTGTAACACTGCAAAATCGCCTGCGGTGTTGTGATCAAAAGAGCTTATGAAATGTCATTTCCCGTTTCAAAATTCTCCGAAATCCTTGACAAAAGCAGCAAAGAAGAGAGAGGAGCGCGATATGCCGCTACCTCGAAAGACACCCTTTCTATATATGAGTGACCTATATCAACCCCCGGAACTGCCGATAGCGTTGCACAGAGCCTTTCATATAACCACGAAGCGGAGGCACTTTTCGAAGCCGAGGTTGCTTACTCTTGCGGAGAGATAGATAAGGTCTACGAGAGCGCAAACTACCTTCTTTCAAAGCATTCCGGCTTCTATGCCGTTTTATCTGCCGGTATGCTTCTTGCTTGTATAACGAAAACCACGCGATAGTCGCGTGGTTCCATAAAGGTTAACCGGTGAAAAAGGATAGCATAGACACTAATAGTTTAGCACACACTCGGTGGAATTGCAAGTATCATGTTGTTTTTGCGCCAAAGTATAGGAGAAAAGTGTTTTTCGAAGAAAAACGCTTGGAGATAAGAGAAATATTGAGGCAATTATGCCAATGGAAAGGTGTTGAAATAATAGAGGGAGAAGTATGCCCGGATCATATACATATGCTGGTAAGTATCCCGCCCAGAATGAGCGTTTCGGGATTTATGGGTTATCTTAAAGGTAAAAGTGGGGTAATATGAAATTTGCCTACCGAAACCGCGAGTTTTGGTGCAAGGGATATTACGTTGATACCGTGGGGAAGAACACTAAAGCGATAAAAGAGTACATAGCACAACAATTGAAAAGTGATAAAGAAAGTGATCAGTTGAGTTTGTTCGACCCACGAGACCCATTTATGGGTAGTAAGTAACAGATGCATGGCTGGCAGGCCAATCTAAAACGCACTTGTGCGTCGCCGGTAACCTTTAGGGTTTTACCCATAAAAATATGCACCTCCAAAAGTGTCTAACTTTTGGGGTGCATATCATTTCACGGGTGGATATTTATTGTATGACGGGCATTTTTAAATACTACAAAAAATCTGACAACTTTTTGACAACCAAATGATGTATTTTTTTGTATTCCAATGCGCTGAAACGCACAAATTGCTTTTCGTTCAAAAAGCAAAAAATAGCTCAAAAAAGCCTGAAAATCAAAGAAAAAGCCCCAAAATTCACGAAAATCGCAAATTTTAAGACTTTCTGTTTTTGGCGCAGAGGGAGGGGTATGCTGCTCGGGGTGAGATTTGCAAAAATCGTTCCGCAAAGTATTGCTCAGAGCAGACACCTCCTCGCAACGCAGATACCGCGAACGCTTTGTTGCCCAAGGTTTGCTCTGTGCCTGCGGTATGCGAACTCTCCATTTCGCTTTGCGAAAGTGAGTTCGCCCCTCTAACTGAGGCAAAAAATATAGGACACCCACACGGAGTGTCCTTATTTTTTGGCGCAGAGGGAGGGATTCGAACCCTCGT